>JAEZAS010000508.1 GCA_023430365.1 Planctomycetota bacterium | reverse complement strand
GTCCCGCGCCATGGGCGCGGACCGCGAGGGCGGACAAAAAGACCACTGCCACTAGGGCGTGAGGCAACCGCATCTGAGGCCCCGTTCATCAATGAGCAGGAATGAAACTACGGGATTCACTGCGCCGCCTCTTCTCTGTGGTCAGCATCGTAATCAGTTCTGCTGTCAGTAGTCAAATGGTGGGGTCTGGATGCCGAGCTTTGGTGGATTTTGGGGTGCCTGCTAGCTAGGGTCCAGATGGCCCAGTTCACGAAGAATCGCGGCCTCCTTCAGTACATGACGAATCCTCGACGGAACCGGCCAGTTAAAAAGGAAAATGCTTAGCTCAAAGCCGCGACCGCTGCCGACTTGTTACTCGTCGGAGGCGAAGCAAGAATGTCGCGCTGGTTTGAGAACGGGCGGAAACACGGTTTACCAAGCGGTCCGATGGATCGCTGCCATAGGATAGGAAGGGAATGGGCAATGCGACTTTGTGAGCGGAACGCTAGAAATTGGGCCCTATGGATGCCAGCTTGTTGCTTCGGCTGGCTGCTGTTGGCTTTGGCGACCAACGTCAATGCAGAGCAGCCCTATCCAGCCGACCCGACGATGCCGCCGTATGTCCTGCCCGAGGTTTTGGTTTCCCGGAGCGAAACCCCGGTAACGACGGCCGACCAGTGGAAGACGGCCCGACGGGGTGAAATCCTGGATCTCTTCCGCACCCATGTCTACGGCCGGGTTCCGGAGACGAAGTACCAGCAGACGTTCCATGTGGTTCACGAGGACACGTCAGCGCTCTCTGGCGCCGCGACCCTTCGCCAGGTCGAGATCCGCATCGCACGTGGCGATAAGACGCTCACGATCCGAGTCAACCTGTTTTTCCCGAACCAGCGAGAGAAGCCGGCCCCGGCGTTTCTCTTGATCTGCAATCGAGGTCCAGAAAATATCGATGCGACGCGGGAGAAGAAGAGCGAGTTCTGGCCGGTCGAGGAGGGAATCGCACGCGGCTATGCGATGGCCGCTTTCCTGAATGCTGACGTCGACCCCGATCGGCATGACGAGTTCCAGAACGGCATCCATGGAATACTCGATGAAGGTTCCCGAGGGCCCGACTCCTGGGGCACCATCGCGGCCTGGGCCTGGGGCGCGAGCCGGGTGCTCGACTACCTGCAAACCGTGCCGCAGATCGATCCCAAGCAGGTCGCCGTCATTGGCCATTCACGCGGCGGCAAAACGGCGCTATGGGCCGGCGCCGAGGATGAGCGCTTTGCGATGGCCGTTTCGAACGACTCCGGCTGCGGCGGCGCCGCTCTCAGTCGTCGGCGGTTCGAGGGACGCGAGCAAGTGGCGCGGATCGTGAAAGCTTTCCCGCACTGGTTTTGCGCCAACTTCAAGAGTTATGCCGACCGGGAAGATGACCTGCCGGTGGATCAGCATCAGCTGATCGCCCTGATTGCCCCACGCGCTGTGGCCGTCGGCAGCGCCAGCGAAGACCGCTGGGCCGACCCGCGCGGAGAATTCCTGAGCGTCGTCCATGCCGCCCCGGCCTATCGTCGGTTCGGGTTTAAAGCCCTGGGAACCGAGGAGATGCCGGGCATCGGCGGCGCGATCCACGGCGATCAGGCCCACTATCACCTGCGCCCCGGCAAGCACAACCTGATCCTGGAAGACTGGCAGCTCTACTGGGACTTTGCGGACCGGGCATATGGACGCAAGCCAAGCCAGAAACCGGCCGACCGTTAAGCCTCCAGGAGACCAAGCCACAGGGCCAGACGTTCAATGAACGTTTGGCCCCAAGGTGGTCGGAACCGTCGCCAGCAGCGACGTTGCCACGCTGACAGGGTCGTAGAGCACGACCCCTGCCATCGATCTTTAGCGAGCGAGAAAAAGAAGCGGAGGGCACGGGACTCTCGTCACTGCATTTTGTAAACGACTGCGACGCAGGCGTTTAGGTCATAAGCCCTTTGTCGAGCAGCGACTTGCGTCAATTGGCCGATTGTCAGGAATGGTCACATACTCTCAGGAATTGTCAGCACCAATGGCACATTGTGCCATTGGTTGTTGGCAGGACCTAGTTCGTTTGTAGGCGACAACCAGTCTAGCTTTCAACGGCATTCGCCTCGGTTATCGCTGCTTGTCACCGGCCAAGATGGTGCTCAGGGAAGAACAGTATGGATACGCAGACATTCACCTTTACAAGTACAGTTAGCGGCACCATCGAGGCCGGCGCCCGACGCCAAATTAAGGCCGTGTGCTCGGCGGGGGCACAGATCGACTTCATCGACATCGTTGTCGTGCCACGAGTCGCTAGCTGGATCCAGCGACCCAGTTTCCAAGAACTTACGCTTAGCCCCCTGAATACTCTGCTACGAGGCAGCGACTCTCCACGCCGGGAACTAGCGGATCGCCTCAAGTCAACACTGAAAAGCAGTGCCCAGAGGCTTATCGACTTCGTCGATAAAAATGCCGTTATCCTCGCCCCTGTTTTCGTGGAAGCGACCCGCAGATGGCATCGGGCGAAGTATTGGATTCCATCGGACGGCCTGTCGCTGTCTGAGCTGCGAGGCCGTATTGACGGCTTTTCGGCCCAGCTGGAGGAGGAGTGGGCGTCTGCTGACGACTACTTCGGACCTACCTACAACGTTTGGGGCGAGTGCGAGAATGGCGAGTGGTTGCAGCGCGGCGAGTACATCATCGACTTCAACCAGGAACTGAAATACGTCGGCAACTCTGTCGCCCGTTGTATGTTGACCCGCGCAAAAATGGCGGTTGACCAACTCGAGTGCTTCCTCAGTGAACTGCGGGCGGGGCTGGTCGCAGCGAATGCCAAGAGCTGGCCAGACGCTGAAATCCGCGACGCCCCGAAACGCCTGCTCGCCGAATTGCGACGGGCTACTCTCTATGAGAAAACCGCAGCGCTCGAAGAATGCGCAACTATTCTCCTCCAGACCTACATCGCGTTCTGGCCAGGCGATTGTGATCTATCTTGGTTGCCGGTCGCTGCCCCAGCTCGGGCCCAGCACCGTGATTCGTTGCAGCGGGCCCTCAGATCGGCGAGGGGCGAGGATACTGCAGAAGATATTGAACGGGCACTGAGAGCCATTGAAAAATGGCTTGCTGGCCAGGATGAATCCCAAAGCGACCTGGAAGAAGCCATTTCAACGGGCGGGCTGGTCATCCAGACTTCTAGTCGACGTGTTTACTGGGAATGTCAACCAATCAACCTTGATTGGACAAGGCATGCTCGGCTGTGGGAACTTCTGCTTGCGCTCGCTCAATCCCGAGGTCGGACGGTGGTTACGCCATCATCCATATACGGGAATACAGACGCCAGCAAAGACTTTGGAGCCCTGCGAACGCTGAAGTGTGAATTGATCCGCAAATTGCCTAGCTCAATTGGATCGCGGATCCGCGCAGTGCATGGTGGGAAATGCTACAAACTCCACCTGGGGTCAGATCGAATCTTTCTTTTGGATAGCTAGGGTCTTGCCCACCGAACTCGGAGATTCTCTCCTTCCGCCACCGAGTACAACGTTGGTGCGCCGCCGGCTCGCAGGCAGTGGAAACGCCTGCGAGCCAATCTTAGGCCGTCGGTTACGGGTTGCGCCGGTGATCCAATTCATCCGTTATCGAAGCGGATCCGGCTTCTCGGACGTCAGCTGCCACCCAATTCGAGGGTGCATCGCCGCGAAATCTTGCTCGATTAGTTGACCCGGCGTGCACAGCTAACCGTCAGCTAACCGACGGCCTTTCCAATCCTTTCCGTCGACTGCGTTGTCGACGCGCTGAAGCGTGCTCACCGCCGCGAAGACAGCGTTTCACCTCACAGCCGCCTCACGGCGGAGCCGATGCGCGGCATCCCGGTAATCAGGGAAGTTAGCGCAGTGCAAATGGACGTTTGCTATGAATCACCCTTCCCTACCTCCAGAGTTGTCGCTTGCCAGGTTTGCGGCACACATCTGGACTACCGAAGCGACGAATGCCCGGATCGACCTGGCAGGTTTCGACCCGAAGGCACCGCTCGGCGAGCGGCTGGCCTGGGCCAAAAGCAAGGGGCTAGAAATAGCCATCATCCTGGCGCGATTCTCGAGCAAGATGCAGCATAGTACTGACGCTCAGGTCCGCGACAACCTGACTTGGGCAGCGCGCCACGGCTTCTATGTGCCGCCTGAGTTCGTTTGCGTTGATGAAGGAGTATCCGGGCGTAAAGTGCGGCGTGAAGGCCTCGACAAAGCCAAGAACATCTTCAAAGAGAAGCTGGCCACGACGCTGATTGTCTTCAAAGTCTCGCGGCTGTTCCGTAGCGCTTACCGCGGCTTTCAGTTCTTTCAGGAGGAAGTCGTCGATGAGGGCCGTCGCGGGGTGTCGATCAGCCAGGGCATCGACACGCGCGACCACAAGACGTGGAAGCACCTCATGTACATGCACGGATTCATGGACGAGATGCTGCTCACGACGATCGCCGAGCATGTCTATTCCGGCATCCGGGACATTTTCTTGAAGGGCTACGTTACAGGTGCGCTGCCCGTCGGCTACTACGGCAAGGAACTTCCCGACGCTCCGCGGACGAATCAGGACAAAGTCCGGAAGGCGCCTGCGGTCAACCTGGAGATCGCCAAGCTGATCGTGCAGCACTACGAGTGGATTCGGGACGGCATGCCGATCAAGGAGGGCTGGCGTCGCTGGGTTGCAGCAGGCGGTCCTCGTGACCCTCGCTCCACGCTCGACCATATGCACTATCGGGCCTACCGCCGCATGCTTTCGAATCCCCGCTACCGCGGGTTGTGGGCGTTCGGCCGGATGCAGACGGTGTGGAGTAACAAGGCCGACTATGCCAAGCAGGTCGAGCGCCCGGAGAGCGACGTGCAGATCATGCAGTGCGAGGAACTGCGGATCGTCAGCGATGAGCTGTTCTTCGCCGTACAGCAGCGTCTGGCACACAAAAAAGGTTGGGGCGGTCCAAAGAAGGGTGGCCCTAAGACCCTGGCTGACCTCGTCGTCCGCTACTTCTACTGCGCGGCATGCAAGGAGCGGTTCTACCAGGCGTCGGGCGGCGGTCGAGCCATGCACTGCAAACGAGGTCAGATCTGCCCGTGCAAGCTGACGATACAGCGGCAGCGGGCCGTCGACGCAGTTTGTACGGCTCTGCAGCAGAAGCTCCTGGCGGATGCTCAGCTGCTCGAAGACATCCTCGTGCGTACCGCGGATGCCGGCGACGAGGCTCGCGCTGAGCTTGCCAACCGCCGCAATTCTCTTAAGGCGAAGATCCAGACGGTCGAGAATCGGATTAACTTCCTCATTGAAATGGCCGGCGAGTCAGCGCTAGGCGAGCGGGATAGCATGAAGGCCAAAGTCAAGGCGGCTCAGGCGGAAAAAGCCGAGCTCGAAAGCCAACTCGCCAGCGTCGTTCGTACACTGTCAGGGACCGCTGTGCCGATCACGGCAGAGGTGGTCCGGGAAGCCATCTCGCACTTGCAGCAGCTGCTTGAGGATGGTGCGAGTGGCAAGCTCGGTGAGGACTTGGTCCACCGCGCGGCGGCCGTCTTCGGTGAGCTGGTTGGTGGCAAGGTGTGGGTGCACTACATTCCGCGGCCGGGACGCAAGCGGGGCTATGTTCGCGGGGATTTTACACCGGATTTGCTGACTCCGACGCAGGCTGCCATTGGTGTTGGAGCGACGCTTGAGCCGCAGAAAGCTGACGCGATTTCGGTATGGCTGCGGCCGGTGCCTCAGATCGACCAGCATGCCGAGACGGCACATCAGCTGATCGATATTGAGCAGCTCAGCTTCCGTGAAGCTGAAAAGGTCATGAAGGATCGTGGCTTTAACTTCAACTCCGGAAAGTTGTGGCAGTTCTACGCTCGGTATTACGAGACGATCGGCCAGCCAATGCCGAAACGGCCCTACAATAACGGTCGGCCGGCTAAGCCGCGTGAATAGCGTGCTTCGCCGACATTTTGATTTCCATTCCGAGCCCCGCATCGTGCGGGGCTTTTTTCATGTAGCAGGAGAACGAATTTGAATCATGATGCAGGTACAAAGGCTGGTTCTAACCAGGACCTAATTAAGGCCCGCCGCTCTCAATTGGCGGCATCACTCGCATTGCTGGCCGTTCGCAAGGTCCGGGCCACACATGGCGGAACCGATCAGCGGCGTGGGCCTCGACAGTCAAAATCTGAGGAAAAGGAGAAGTCGAGTCCTATGCCACCAGAATGAATTGAGCGTGGGCACCCATACTCGGGCTTCACGCGGCATTCTTTCTTAGTTAGGCCACTCCGCAGCCGGCCAACTTGGCCTATGCCGATCAGGATGCGTTGCGCGTACAGTTGCAGGATGTTTGACCTCGGTTTCACAGATATCGACCACGAGGCCAATGCCTCCCGCGGACAAGAGGCCGATGAATTCGCCTAGCAATGGACAACGCCTATTAAGGAACGCATGTCGACTCTGACCGGCGTACGTCCGTACAGGTATAATGCAGATTCAAGCTAGACTACTCGGTAGGCAAGCCAGGGCCGCCCTCCGGGCGGCCCTGGTCGTCATTTTTTTAGCATTTCCACCGCCGGAGAACCCGAGTCTTAAGCTCGGCCTGGGCTTCAATGTGGCCGCGGTTGGTTAACCGCGGAAG
>JAEZAS010000506.1 GCA_023430365.1 Planctomycetota bacterium | reverse complement strand
GCTGGCGACTGCCGAGACGAATGGCGAAACGCCCGCTCCGAAGAAACGCCGCACCAAGAAAGCGGCTGCCGCGGAAGCAGCGCCCGCGGCGATCACCGCGCCGATCAAATGGCCCGAACCACCGGGCGGCTGGCTGGAGATCGTCGGCGCTCGGCACAACAATCTTCGCAACGTGTCGGCTCGCATTCCGCTGGCCTGTTTCACCGCGGTGGCCGGCGTCAGCGGTAGCGGCAAGAGCTCGCTCATCGAGGACGTGCTCTACAACTCGCTCGCGCGGACGCTGCACCGCGCCAGCACGAACCCCGGCCAGCACGATGCGATTCGCGGCCTCGATCAGATCAACAAGGTGATCCGCGTCGACCAGCAGCCGCTGGGACAGACGCCCACCTCGAACCCGGCCACGTACACAGGTGTGTTCGACCTGATCCGCACGCTCTACTCGCAGCTTCCCGAAGCGCGGGTGCGCGGCTACACGGCTCGCCGCTTCAGCTTTAACGTGCCCGGCGGCCGCTGCGAAGCCTCCGAAGGCAACGGCCAGATCTGCTTCGAGATGCACTTTCTGCCGGATGTGTGGGTCGAGTGCGAGACGTGCCGCGGCCGCCGCTACGATCCCGAGACGCTGGCTGTCACCTTCCACGGGCAGTCGATTGCCGACGTGCTGGACATGTCCTGCGGCAAAGCGCTCAAGCTGTTCGAGAACATTCCCAAGATCCGCCGCATCCTGCAGACGCTTTGCGACGTCGGGCTCGACTACCTGACGCTCGGCCAACCTGCGCCGACCCTCTCGGGAGGTGAGGCCCAGCGAGTGAAACTGGCGGCGGAGCTTTCGCGTCCCGACACGGGGCGCACGCTTTACCTGCTCGACGAACCAACGACGGGACTGCACTTCGACGACCTCGCGAAGCTGCTCGAAGTGCTCCAGCGGCTGGTCGATTTGGGCAACACGGTTGTCCTGATCGAGCACAACCTGGACATCATTAAGTCGGCCGACTGGCTCATCGACATGGGGCCCGAAGCGGGCGAAGGAGGCGGTCAGATGGTCGCCTGCGGCACGCCCGAGATGATCGTAGAGCATGCTCAGAAAGCAATTGCGGACTCGGGCAAAAAGCCCGCTCGCAAGAAGCAGCCCGCAACCAATCCGCAATCTGCAATCCACAATCCGCAATCGGACCTGCCCCTCCGCTCCCACACCGGCGAAGCGCTCGCCCCCGTGATCGCCGCGGGCCCCTTCATCGAGCGTCAGGCCTTCGATCCGCACGCCCACCAGGAGAAGCGTGAAGGAGACCTCGACATCACCGAGGTCGGCAAAACCGCGAAAATGCCGTGGGAAGTCGACGGCCGCAAGTGGCACACGCAGGACCGCGTCGGCCGCAGCGGTGAGCCTTGCCGCTGGGACGGACGCATCCTCGCGGAAGTCGTCGATCGCATCCACGAACTGGGCGAGTTCAGCGAAACCGACTGGAGCGAGCGAAGCGTCGTCGAAATCTCCGCCGCCAAGAAGTCCGACGGCTGGTTCTTCCACGCCATCACCGGCGAGGCGTGGCTGGTGAAGTTGAAGTTCCGCGTCTATCGCGGCACCTTCAAGCGCGAGCAATTGCAGAACCGCATCAAGCTGAAGACGCTCAACGAGCTGACCGAACTGCCGATCTATGGCAACGAGCCGCGGGTGAAGGTGAAAACCCTCCGCGGCCCCTGGCAGGAAATCGAGATCCGCGCTCATTCCTACGAAGAGATCAACACGCCCGAGTTCTGGTCGTTCCTCGAAGAGGCGATTGCCGGCTTCGAGCGGTTCACCGAGAAAGCGACGGTGAAGCCGGACGAGATTTCTCCGTGGAAGGTGCTCGGCCAGAAGTGGCACTTCCTCCGCAAGGGCTTTCCGCCGGGCAAGGCTCCGCACTGGGACGCAGAGATCCTCGAAGAGCTCTGCGAAATGCTCCAGCAGGCGGCTCCCCACGGACAGTTCCTTTGGAACAACCAGCAAGTCGTCCACCTGCTCGTTCCCGAGCAGCGCGAGCCGTGGGCGACGATCCACACGAAGCGGCCCCAATCGGTCGTCGTGCAGCTTACTGGCCCCAAAGGCAAGTTCGCCTTCGGCCGGATCGTGGAACTCGCGGGACAGCGAGAACTCGACGACGTCCGGCCCGACCGCGACGTCATCAAGCTCCACTTCGTCTCGAGCGAGCACCTTCAGCGCGGCAATCTGTCCGGATTCTTGAAGGAACATCTCTCGTCGCTGAACGGCAAGTAACCCGGCACGGACCGCCCGACCTGGACCACTACGATGAACGAACAACTTCTCGCTCCGACATTCCTCTACCGCTTCGCGGTCCCCTGCCAGTACGTGGCGGACCTGGACAAGCGCATGCCGCTGGCCCTGCCCGACTCCTGTGTGCGGCCGCCGCTGGCGATGCTCGAGGACAAACCGCGACTGGCCGATGTGCGGATGGCCTGGAGCGAGGCAGGTCTCGGTGTCAGCGTGCGAGTTCAAGGCAAGAAGCAGCCGCCGTGGTGTCGCGACTCCCGGATCGAGGACAGCGACGGCCTGCAGGTCTGGATCGACACCCGCAACACCCAGAACATCCACCGCGCGGGCCGCTTCTGCCACCGCTTCGCCTTTATGCCGATCGGTGGCGGACGCAAGCTCGACGAACCAGTCGCCGCCCTGCTCGCCATCAACCGGGCCAAGGAAAGCCCTCGCGAAATCGAACCGCGGCAGATCATCGTCAGCAGCCAGCGGCGGGTCGATGGCTACACGCTCGACGCCTTCCTCCCTGCCGACATCCTCACCGGCTACAATCCGAGCGACCAGCCGCAACTCGGTTTCACCTACGCCCTGACCGATCGCGAACTCGGCACGCAGACATTCACCATTGGCCCCGAGTTTCCGATCGACGAAGACCCGAGCCTTTGGGGCACGCTCGATCTGGTCAAGTAACTCGCACACACGGCGACCCCGCTCCATGATCCTCGACCGCCTCGATGCCGCCAAAGCCAAGTACCCCTGGCTGCCCGCGCCGTTTCAAGCTGCCTTCGACTTCCTCGCCGATCCAAGCACGGCCAACCTGCCCGACGGCAAGCATGCGATCGACGGCGACCGGCTGTTCGCCATCGTTCAGCAGTACCAGCCCAAACCGCTCGACCAGTGCCGCCTCGAGGCCCATCGCCGCTACTGGGATGTGCAGTACCTCACAGCCGGCGAAGAACGGATGGGCTGGGCCCCGCTGCCCGGCCTCGCAGTGACCGAAGCACACGACGACTCACGCGACGTCGGCTTCTTCCGAGGCGAGAGCCAGCTCTTCCACGTCCCGGCCGGCACCTTCGTGATCTTCGGTCCGCACGACGCTCACATGCCCAGCATCGCTGTGGAAGGACAGCCAGCCGAGCGGCTGGTTCGCAAGATTGTCGTGAAAGTAGAATTGTAGTAGTGGCGCATCACCCGCCAGCAGCGAAGGTAGCCAACGCATGTCGTCCGATACGAGCTTCCAACCTGTTTCCTGGGAAAGGATGGTCGGCGCCGTGGAAAAGGTTCGCAAGCGATTGCTACGCGCCGCGTCCGCTCTCGATGCGGCGGGCATTCCCTATGCCGTCACGGGCGGCAACGCCGTAGCAGCTTGGGTCTCACGACTGGACGAGGCAGCGGTCCGCAACACCCAGGATGTCGATTTGCTGCTCGATCGATCCGACTTGGAACGAGCCCGACAGGCGCTCGAATCGGTCGGTTTTATCTATCGGCACGTCAAGAGTGTCGATATGTTCCTGGACGGTCCGGACGCCAAGGCCCGGGACGCCGTTCATATCGTGTTCGCCGGCGAGAAGGTTCGCAGCGATTACCTCATCGAAGCTCCGCTGGTCGACCAAAGCGAACTCGCCGAGGGCTTCCGACTGCTGCAACTCGAGCCGCTCGTCAAAATGAAACTCACTTCGTTCCGGCTCAAGGACCAGGTTCACATTCTCGATATGATCGAAGTCGGTCTGATCGATCGCTCCTGGTTGCCACGGCTCCCTCAGCCGCTGGCTGAACGACTTCAGCAACTGCTGGACAATCCGGACGGCTGAAGCTCCGTCAGAGTCGTATTCCTATGCTGCTTCTCGTCGTCATCAACACCATCGCCGGCCTGCTGATCGCCGCTCTCTCGCTGCCGCTCATCCTCGGCAAGATCCCGCCCAATCCCTGGTACGGCTTCCGGACGCCGCGAACACTTGGCGACCCAGCCGTTTGGTATCCCGCGAACGCCTATGCGGGCCGCTGGCTCTTGGCCACCGGGGCGATCATCGCGCTCGCCGCGATCGCCTTGCTCTTCGTCCCCGCAATCAGCGTCGAAACCTATTCCTACACGATGCTCGCCGTCACGCTGATCACGGTCGGCGTGACCGTACTGCAAAGCTTTCGCTACCTCAGCCGCCTGCCAAAGTAGTCCGCACACAACCATTGCGGACAGCCCAGCGTCATGGCGCTGCCCCCACA
>JAEZAS010000262.1 GCA_023430365.1 Planctomycetota bacterium | reverse complement strand
GGCATCGAGGCAGGAGAGGATGCCTTCGTTGCCTTGCGTGAACCAAAGCCGGTCGCCGTAGAGCAGGGGGGAGGGGATGTAGGGTGTGCCCCGGTCCGCCTTCCAGGCGATCTTGTCGCTGTCGGTCAAATCGCCGCGCTCGGTCAGCGGCAATGCATAGAGGGCGCTGCCGCGGAAGCCGCTCATGCAGAAGACCAGCTCGCCATTGCTCACCGGCGAAGGGGTGACGTTGCCGACCTGGCCGCCACATTCCCACAGCAGTTCGCCCGTGCGGGCGTCGTAGCTCCGCACCTTCGCGGACGCGTTGGTGACGACCTGCGCGCCCGAACCGGTCTCAACGACGAGCGGCGTCGCCCAGGCGGTGTTCTCGTCGCGCGGCGTCTTCCACTTGGTCTCGCCCGTCTTGGTGTCGAGGGCGATGATGAACGATTCCCCTTCGTGATCCCACGGCACGATCAGCAGATCGCCGTACAGCGCGGGAGAACTCCCTTCGCCGAAGCTGATTTTGATCTGCATCCGCCCCAGGTCGCGCTTCCAGAGGAGTTTGCCGTCGAGGTCAAAGGCGTAAATGCCGCGTGAACCGAACGGCACGTACAATCGCTCGCCATCGGTGATCGGCGAAGCCGACGCAAAATCGTTGTCAGGATGCACGCCTTCGTGCGGAACTTGTTCGGTAGCCGTCTGCTCCCAGAGGGTTTTGCCCGTCTTGCGATCGAGGCAGAGGACGACGAACTTGTGTACCTTGTGCGGGAACACGATGCCAAATTGCCGCTTCGGCTGATCCTCGGGCAGCACGGCCCCTTCGCCCACCCGGTCGGTTTCGATCGCGGTGAGCAGGAAGACTTTGTCGTTCCAGATGATCGGCGTGCTGCTGCCGAGACCGGGCACCGCCACCTTCCAGCGGACGTTCTTGGTTTCGCTCCACTCGAGCGGCGGATTGGCCAGGGGGGCGACCCCATTGGCGGCCGGGCCACGGAACTGATGCCAGTTCTTCTGCTGCTCGGGGGATTGAGCAGCGAGCTGGGTGGCGACACCCGTCAGCAGCAGTGCGCCGACGGCAAGAGAGCAAAGGCTTCGCATGGCTGGAATCGCTGTTGGGACAAGTGTTGAAAACACTCGTCACGATACGACAGCCGAAAGCCTGAGTCCAGATAAGCGCCCCGGGCGAGGCGCTTTGCGGTGGCTGGTGGTGGAGGTTGCAAGTTACAGGTTACAGGTTGCAGGTCAGCAAGACGCTTCGTGCCACCTGTAACTTGAAACCTGTAACCTGCAACCGCTGTTCGGCGCAATGAAGCGTGCCGGCCAAGTAGGCTGAGCTACGCCGCGCAGGGAAGCGTGCGATAGACGACCAGCCGGGCCGAGGCGCCTGCCTGGCGCAGGGCTTCGATGCAGGCGTGCGCCGCGGCGCCATCGCGAAAGCTGGCATGCAGACGCCAGCGGCTGGCAAGATCGGAGGCCGCCACTTGAACGCGGAACTGGCGGGCGGCGCCACCGGGAGCGGGCGGGGCAAACACGATAGCTTGTTCGGCCTCGGCCGGACATGCGGTCGTCGTACACATAACAATCGGTTCCACAGGGGAGGGATGGGTTGGCGTCTGGCGGTAAAGACGCACGGCGGGGTGGTGAGGTTCGCCCCCTGGCCCAGGATTTCGGCAAGTCATGGTGTGGAACGCAAAGTCGGGCCGCAGGTCGCTAAAAGGATGTCATCGGCAGCCGCTGAGTGCTAGGTTGACGCAAATTGCCGCGGCAATCCGTACGGAAGCACGGCGGAAACGACTCGCTGAGGACCGCTCCCGTCGAGGGAAACACCGGTCTCCACTAGTGTTGCGTTGGCGGCGTTTTGCTTTCCCTAGACAGTCGCCTTATCCGGCTTTCGACATTCGCGTGGAGACCAACGCGTGTCGGTCGAGCTTTCCCGTCAAACGCCGATCGTCAGCCGGGCGACCTATCAGCCGCTCGTGCTGCTCGTATCGGCGCTCGCTGGTGGTATGGCGCTCGACCGCCTCGTTTCCGCGCCAGCAGCGCTGTGGTGGTTCGGCTCGTGCGGGCTGCTGATTAGTTGGACTTTACTTTGGCGGCGGAAACGGGAGCGCGGGGCCTCGACCGTGCTGCTCTTGGCGGTGGCCGCGGTTGGGGGCGCCTGGCATCACGACCGCTGGTCGCTGTTTGGCGATGACGAAGTCGGCCGGATGGTGACCGAGCGCATCCGACCGCTGGTACTGGAAGGTGTGGCGCTGCATTCGCCGCGCTGGTCGCCCGCTCCTCCGCCGACGGCGCTGCGCACGGTGCCCAAGGGTGACGAAACGGAACTGCTGTTGCGCGTGACAAGCGTGCGCGACGGCCGCACCTGGCGCCCGGCGAGCGGCCGGGCGTTTCTCGATATCGATGGTCATCTGCTGGGGGTGAAGGCGGGAGATCGCATTCGCGTGATGGCGCTCGCCAGTCAGCCGATGAAGCCGCTCAATCCGGGCGAGTTTGACTATGCCAACTACGAACGCAGTCGCCGCGTCCTCTGTCGCCTGCGAGGGCTGTTTCCTGAAAGCGTCGCAGTGGTTCAGCCGGGCGGTTGGTCCGTGCAGCGCGCGATCAGCGAGGTCCGGCAGCGTGGGGACTCGCTCCTCAGACGCGATATCGGCGGCAATCGATCGACGCTGGCGGCCGCCATCTTGCTCGGGGCTCGCGAGCAACTCGATCCCGATCGCAACGAGGGCTTTCTCGTCACCGGGACGATCCATGTGCTGTCGATCTCGGGTTTGCACGTCGGCATTCTTGCGCTGGCCTTCTGGCAACTGTTTCGTAGCGGCCTGATGCCGCGGGCGCCGGCCCTTTTCGCCGCGATGACGCTGACCGTGGCCTACGCCATTCTCACCGACGCCCAGCCGCCGGTCGTGCGGGCCACGATCCTGGTGATCGTGATGTGTCTGGCGCGGTTACTGCATCAGCGGGCTTTGGGTTTCAACACGCTGGCCCTCGCCGGGCTTGTCGTGCTCGTGCTGCAACCGAGCAGCCTGTTCCAGGCTGGGCCGCAGCTCTCTTTTTTGTCGGTCGCGGCGATCATCGTCGCAGGGCCTCTCATTCGGCCACCGAGCTCGTACGATCCGCTCGAGCACCTGATCGCCAGCACGCGCCCTTGGCCGACTCGGGCCCTACGCCAGGTGGCCGACATCGTCTGGCGGGTGTGGTTGACCGGGGCCATCGTTTGGATCGCAACGATGCCGCTCGTTTGGCAAAAGTACCATCTCGTCTCACCGGTCGCGCTCGTGTTGAACGTGATCATCTGGATTCCAGTGACCATCGCAATGCTCGCCGGGTTTGCGACGCTCGTGTTCGGTTGGCTGTTGCCGCCGGTGGGTCGGCTGTGCGGCGCGCTGTGCGATGGCAGTCTGGCGTTTATCGAGTCGGCGGTCGGTTACAGTCGCGAGTTCTCGGTCAGCCATGCCTGGATGCCGGCGCCGCCGACGTGGTGGGTCGTACTGTTCTATCTCGCTCTGGCGCTCGCCTGCTGGGTTCCGGCGCTCCGCTCGCGGCGGTTGCTCGTTGCCGGGGCCGCGGCGCTGTGGTTTGCGGTGGGGCTAGTGCTTGCTTCGATGCAGAGCCCAGCCGTCGCTTCGCGAAAAGACGGGATGGCTTGCACGTTTGTCGCGGTGGGGCATGGAACCGCCGTGCTGGTCGAATCGCAGAGCGGCAAGACGCTACTCTACGACGCTGGGCATCTCGGCTCGCCGCTGGGAGCGGTTCGGCCGGTGAGCGAGGTGCTATGGTCGCGAGGGATCACGCATCTCGACGCCGTCGTCATCTCGCACGCCGATTCCGACCACTTCAACGGCCTGCCGGAACTCGCCGGGCGGTTCTCGATCGGCCGGGTGTATGTTTCGCCCGTGATGTTCGAGGAAGTCCAGCCAGCCGTCGACGAACTTCGTCGGGCGCTGCTCGCTC
>JAEZAS010000243.1 GCA_023430365.1 Planctomycetota bacterium | reverse complement strand
GCATCCAAATCGAGCGACTCGGTAAGCCCCGCCCGCCACCGCTCGAATGCGACAGCTCCCATCACGGCATTATCGGTACAAAGATGCGGAGGCGCAATCTGCAGCTCGACACTGCGTTCGCCCGCGGACTCGGCCAACCGCTCTCGCAGCAAGCGATTGGCTGCCACTCCCCCGCCCACACACAGCGTCCGCAGGCCAGTGAGCTCAACCGCGCGAAACGCCTTGTCCACCAGCGAATCCACCACGGCCTTTTGAAAGCTCGCGGCCAAGTCGGCAATCAGCTGCGGCGACAGCTCGCTGGCGTCGGGCCGCGGTTTTCCGGGGCCGGCGATCGCGTATCGCACAGCCGTCTTCAGGCCGCTGAAGCTGAAAGCCAGTCGAGCCGGCTCATGCTTGAACGAACGCGGAAACTGAAACGCCCGGGGATTCCCTGTTTCTGCCGCCTTCGAAATCGCCGGTCCGCCCGGATAACCAAGTCCCAGCATCGCCGCGACTTTGTCGAAGGCTTCACCCGCGGCATCGTCGATGGTGCCACCCAGGTAGTGAAAATCGACCGGACTGTCACAGCGATAGAGGTTCGAATGCCCTCCGCTGACAATCAGCCCCACACAAGGAAACACTTCCTTCCCCGCCGCCATCCGGCAAGCATAGATATGCCCGTGCAAGTGATTGACCGCCACCAGCGGTTTGCCGAGCGCCAGGCACAGCGACTTTGCCGCCATCAATCCAACGAGCAGCGAGCCCGCCAGGCCGGGCGTATGAGCGACGGAAATCGCATCAATCTGCGGCAGCGTGACGTTGGCCCTTCGCAGCGCCTCGTCAATGACCGGAACAATGCGCTCCAGGTGGGCCCGCGCGGCAATCTCCGGCACCACGCCGGCAAAGCGCTGATGCAGTTCTTCCTGCGACGCCACCACCTCGCCCAGCACGCGCAGGTCGTCGCTCAAAACGGCCGCCGCCGTTTCGTCACACGTCGTCTCAATCGCCAGCAGCAACACCGTTCAGCGACCTCAGTTCCCAGATTCCTTGCCGTCACTCGCCTGCTCGGCCGACTTGTCGCTCGGGCTTTCGAGTTGCTTCTGCAGATACTCCACAGCCTTCTCCAACTGACGATCGACGACGACGTCCTTATTACCCGCTTCGCTCATCGGTTTGACGGCCACAATCGCATCGCGACGGCGCCGATCGGTAGCCAGGTTCGAGAACTCTTCCGGCGTCAGCTTGACTTCAAAACCATCATCCGGCTGAACGCCCCAGTCGTCGTTTTCCTTCACACCGTCGAAGCGGTGAATGTTCTTGCCGCTGGGGCGCAAGTAGCCAGCCGTCGTCAGCTTCAGTGCGCTCTTTCCATCCTCGAGCTCAACGATGTTCTGCACGCTCCCTTTTCCCCAGGTGCGTTCGCCGATAACGACGGCACGCTTATGATCCTGCAAGCAGGCCGCCACGATCTCGCTGGCGCTCGCGCTGTACCGGTTCACGAGCACGACCATCGGAAAACCGGTAAACGTCCCTTCCTGCTTGGCGTCCCACACGCGCTCGGGAGCGTTGCGGCCCGAAGTGCTCACGATGCGGCCCGACTCGACGAACAGATCGCAAACCTCGATCCCTGTGGCAAGCAACCCTCCCGGATTGTTGCGCAGGTCGAGCACCAGGCCTCGCAGCCCTTCGCGCGTCAGTTCGCCTAGGGCCGTTCGCAGATCATCCGCCGTATGCCGGCCGAAGTTGGTCACGCGGATGTAGCCGAGCTTCTTGTCTCGATCGAGAAAAAAGTCCCAGGTATCGTCAGCCTTGCGACGGTCGCCGAGGACGGTATCGACCCGGATCAACTCGCGACCAATCTCCAGCGTCTCGACCCGTTCGTCGGCGGCGTGCTTGATCGTCAATTTGACCCGCGTGCCGATCTTGCCTTTCATCCGCTGAACGGCGTCGTCGATCGTGGTGCTCGCCGTCGGCTGACCTTCGATTTCCAGGATCTGATCACCCCCGCGGATGCCCGCCTTGTAGGCTGGGGTGCCGAAGAGGGGAGTCACGATCGTCAGCACACCGTTTTCCATCGAGACCGTGATGCCGACTCCGCCAAACTCGTTTTCCACGCTGCTGCGAAACCGTTCCAGCTCCTTCGGCGAGATGTAGTTCGAATGCTGGTCGAGCTTGGCCATCATCCCTTGGATGGCGGCCTCCATCAGCTCGCGGCGATCGATGTCTTTCACATAGTTGCGTTCCACCTGATCGAGCGTGTCGGCAAACAGCCGCAGCAACTCGTAGTTTTCCGCGGTGGTCGTGGCCGTCGGGGCGCCTGCCTTGGCGGCCTTCGAAGCTTCGGACATGCTGGCGTCCTTAGCCGCTTCTTCGGCCAACGAAGACGAGCCAATCAGCAGTCCCGAAGCGAGAAGCAACGCCCAGGGTCGGGGGACAAACCAGTTCCAGCCTGTCATCAGCATGCGCCTTCCCAAATGCCACAGCCGCGGGTGGTTGTTCCGCCTCGAGGGTCCGGAAAATCGGGCCTGCGGGCGATCGGCCTGCTCAATGATAAGACAGGCAGGAACCGCCGACAATTCAATCCGCGGGGGGCCGCTGTAACGACGGCGCAACCAGGAAGTGCCTGCTCCGCCGCTCGCGCTCAATAGCGGCCGGAGCCTAGTAGTCGTACCACAGACCGTAGCCGATCTGCTGCTCGTGGGTGCGGTAGAAGGAGTACTGCGGGCTTGCGCCATTAAAGTAGTGCAGCCCGGTCCTCAGCAGGTGGGTGCTGTGATCGGCCCGCCACGCCCAGCCGGCCTGGAACGTCAGGCTCCCGCCGAAATCGAGCTCTTCGCGCAAGTGGCCGTTCATCGCCACGAACGGCGCCCCGCGAAGTCCGGTCGGATAGGCCGGCGCGTAGTCGAAGCCAAACTGAAACTCCCACGGCTGGCTGACATCGATGTAGAAAGCCCAGGCCGCCTCTGCGTAGACCCGCAGGTTGGGCGTCATGAAGTAGGCGTAACCCGCATACAGCGTATCGCGGGCGAAATTCAACCGCGGGTAGCTGGGGAAGTCCAGGAGGAACTCGTCCCCGAGGTGGGAGCTGATGTGATAGTAGCCCACCTTATAGCGATGCGGGCCGATGCCGTACGTGATCGGAATGCCGCCGCGATAGTCGGTCGCCTGCACATCCACGTCGTCCGGCACGCTCAGGCGGACCTGGGCCGAGCCTTCGACGTCGATCTGAAACCCTTCCGGCTTCCACGGGTCGGTATTGCCAAAACGCAACATGCCGACCCGGCCGCCGAGCGTGGCGTCCCAAAGAAAGTCGTGGTGAGTCTCATTGATCAGATGGGCGGACAACCGGGACTCTTTCTCCCCGGCCAAGTATGCCTGGTAGATGATCCCATTGGGGAGCACCTGCCAGGTCCAATCCTCCCGCGGTCCACCGCCCGGGTGCGACTCGCCCAGGTACGGGTGCGGCTCCCCTAGATACTCGTCCAAATCAAAGACGGTGACCTCGGGCGGCCCCTCGAGCAGGCTCGGTCCAACCGGATCGTAGTGCGCAGGGTCGGGCAGTCGCTCAAGCTGACCCCATGCGGGCCCAGCCCCAGCTAATGCGAGCATCACCGACGCTGCCAGCCAGATCCTCAACCTACACACCTGTTAGTTTCCTCAGGATCGTCAGAATCGACACGACACGAACTCTGTGCTGTTGTCGACCGATCCATAGCGCTCCCTCCCCTTCGGCCCGTCGCTCCCGAACAGTTGCCACCATCGGTGAAGTCGCCGTGGGCTGCGTAGCTTAGCGACGCCGCAAGTTCTCACGTAGATCAGTCCGCCGCTGACACCTTATCCCTGGCAACTTAGTCGCTAGCACAACATGCCAGCGGAGGAGCCTGCATCAGCGCACCCGCCATTTGGCGAGGCCGTGCCCCCTAGCTTCACTGTCTTGCGCGCACTGGCAACTACCAACTGTCGCCCAAGTAAAAGAACAAAATTTTCAAGTGAAATGACAGCACTGCTGGCTGGACAGTTAGCACAATGCGAAAAGTCGCTCTGCACAATTCTTAGGCAACGGGCTCGCTGCCCACCTAGAAGCAGGCCTGACAGATTTTAGGCATTTGCCCCGCGTCGTCGTAACTGCAAGCATTGCAGTGACATCGGTGCTTGTCTTGACGAGCCCGGTATTTTTGATCGAACCGCGACAATCACTGCCGCGAACAGTAATGGCGTTGTTTCTTAACCCGCAAAAGGAAGGAGCCGGCAATGGAGTTGGCAACCACGACCCCCGCCACCACCACGCAGAGCCAAGAGGATCACAAGCAGACGGCCACGAGGATCGCGGCCGAGATGTTTCAGCAGCAGCCCGACTGGGTCACCTTTTTCCGTGAAGTGCTTGGGGTCGACGGCCTGGTTCGCAAACTCTTCCCCACGCCCGAAGCGATGGCTGAGTTTGAGAAGACCCCCGAATACGCCGACATCCAGGCGATGGTCGCCAAGCTGCGCGCCAAGTCCGACGCCCAGGACCAAGGCAAGGAGCCAACCCGGGTCATCACTGTCCGCCTGCCGAAGAGCCTCCACGAGACCCTCAAGGCGGAAGCGCACACCCGCAACACCAGCATGAACCAGCTGTGCATTTCCAAGTTGCTGCAGGTGATCGACGAGCAACTGGTTCCGGCTGAATAGCCTGACCGCTCGCGACTGCCGCCAACCCATTGCTGTGCTGCGACATCACACGGGTGCTAGCCCCGTGTCATGCGCCACACCGATTGGACCGGTCGCAGGCAAATCGCCAGGCTACGGGCCGAGCGATTGAAATGAGAAAAAGGACAAGAGCGGACCTGTAAGCCGGGTTCTGGGCCGCGATTGCGGAAGGTTTCCCTTCGCGCAGCTCGGCGACGACCATTTATCTAAGACGACGGTTGCCCGGCGCCTTGAGCAGCCTACCCGAGAGTCGTAACGGGCCGGGCCGACCCATGTGCCCGCTTGCGCGAGCCCTGCTCTCTGCTTGGCCTTGCTCCGGGTGGGGTTTGCCTAGCCAGCGGGTCACCCCGACTGCTGGTGCGCTTTTACCGCACCGTTTCACCCTTACCGCTGCCGACTTTTACCGACGGGGGCTCACGTCGACCGCGGCGGTTTGCTTTCTGTTGCACTTTCCCGGACCTTACGGTCGGTCGGCGTTACCGACCACCCTGCCCTATGGAGCCCGGACTTTCCCTCCCGCTGCTCGCGCAGCCGGCGGTCGTCCAGTCCGCTCTCGCCCTTACTTTCCCAGTTTATCCGCCTGGCAGTTTGCTGACCAGCATCGGCCCCGGCTGCCTTCCGCTCGGGTGCAGGCAATTGCTTTGCTGTCAGCGAGTGCTGTCACATCGAGCCTGCGCATCTCCCTTGCCGCCTTCCACGGCTGGCCGATACATTTCCTCGCGCGGGTCCTTCCGCTTTTAGGTTGCGGCAAGGCTAACCCGCGACGCTCCGCTTCGCTCCCTATTTGATCGTCCGACCTGGTCATGAATAAATACGTCGTCGTCTCGTTGCTGTCGGCTATGCTCGGAGCGGTCGCCGCGACTGCGATACACCACACGATCTCGGGCGATCTGATCGCTCAGGAGTCGGGATTCGGCCGCGGCCCCACGGGTCCCGTGCTGGCTCCGGCCGTCCCGCAGGTCCAACAGCAACCGCAACTCGCCTTGCCCGCCCCGCCGCTGCCGGGCGCTCCAGTGGGAGTGACGCCCGGCGCCCGCTTCGATCCAGCGACGCCCCACGAGGCGCCGACAGCCCTTCCGAGTCGGACGGTCACCGACGCGGACACCGAGGAGTTCACCCCCGAAGAGCTCACGCATATTTCCGTGTACGAAAAAGCCAACCGGAGCGTGGTGCACATCACCACCCGGTCGGCCCGCACGGAACTCCTGTTCGTCGAAGTCCCCACCGAAGGCGCCGGCTCCGGCAGCGTGCTCGATCGCAACGGTCACATCCTCACCAACTATCACGTGGTCGAGGGAGCGCAGCAGATCCGGGTCACTCTCCACAACGGCGAGGAGTACAGCGCCACCCTCGTGGGACAGGATGCCCCCAACGACATTGCCGTGCTCCGCATTTCCGCCCCAGACGAAGAGTTGATCCCGATGCAGCTCGGCGATTCGTCGCGCCTGCGGGTCGGGCAGCTGGTTTACGCCATCGGAAACCCGTTCGGTCTCGAGCGAACGATGACGACCGGCATCATCTCCAGCCTCAACCGGTCGCTGCCGACGAAGGCGGGGCGCACGATGAAATCGATGATCCAGATCGACGCCGCCCTCAACCGCGGCAACTCGGGCGGACCGCTGCTGAACAGTCGCGGAATGCTCATCGGCATGAACACGGCGATCGCCAGCTCGACCGGGGAGAACACCGGCGTTGGTTTCTCGATCCCGATCGAAACCATCAAGCGTGTGGTTCCGCAGCTCATCCAGAACGGCCGGGTGATTCGCCCCGAGACCGGCATCACCCGAGTTTATGAATCGGAAGAAGGGCTGATGATTGCCACCCTGGCGCCCGGCGGTCCTGCGGAACGCGCAGGTTTACGCGGATTCCGCGTCGTCCGGGAGCAGAGGCGCCGCGGGCCGTTTGTCACCGAAGAGCGCAAGATCGATCGATCGCAAGCCGACACGATCATCTCGGTCGACGGCAATCCGGTGAAGTCGGCGGACGAATTCCTCACCTACATCGAGCGCCATCTGCCGGGCGAGCAAACGATCATCGGAATCATTCGCGACGGCCGTCCGACCGAGGTGACGCTTCAACTGTCGGCTGGCGAATAGCCGCCCACTTCGCCGGCCGTTCGTCCCAAGCGCGAGTCCTGGGACGAAATAGCACGCTTTTTCAGGCGGCCGCGTTCATCGCCGGCTGAGCGATGTCTCAGGCTGCGCTGGCGAAGAGACTTTTTTGACAAGGTCCTTGGCATCGGCAATCTCGCGCGACGAGTATTGCGGCGCCACCATGCCGTCGATCCGGTCGTTCCGCAGCCGGGCGAGTTCGCTCCAAGCAACGTCATTGGCGAGATGCCAGATCGCCAGCTGCCCGATTCTCCGGTCGACTTCCTTGCGGCCGATCATCGACAGGACGGTCACTACCTCGGGGCGATCGTTGACTGAGTCGATCGGTTTCAATTCATAGGCGATCCGCGAGTGCGGCGACCGCTTGCCGAATTCCAGGCATACAGCCGGCGCTTTGACCTTGATCGTTCGGCCGGCAGGGACGTTGAAGATGCCGGGATTCATGGGGAACGGGAAACCGGGGCCAGCGCCCACGTTGTTGTTCCCTCCGTTGTTCGGCCCAGGAAAACCGACCGCCTGCGGCGCGTTCGCAGCCACATCGTTCTGATTCTGGCCGCCCGGAAAGAGCGGCAACTGAGCCAAGATCGGCGCCGCGGCCAGGCCCTCGGGCATCTCAATCGAGAGCGGCCGATCCGTTTGATTGGCAAATTGCAAAGTCACCCGTTCCGCACGCTGCGGAATGACCGTCACTTGCACCGCCCCGGCTTGGATCGCTTCGAACAGGTCTACTCGCTCTGCGCCTCGTTCAGGATTGGCCGCAGGATCAGCCGCCGCTCTTGGCGTCGCGGCGAAGACGACGCCTAAGCCACCGAACAGCGCCAAGATTCGAACCACCCAACCAAACACTACGCGATTCTTTTGCATTTCCCTCATTGGAAACGCTCCCACACTCTCACCAGACCATCACCGGTCGAGTGACCCGATGATGGCGCCCCTGGTTCATCGCACTGAATTTACGACGTATGACTAGCTTTTTCCTTCTAAACTCCTATTTCCTAAAACCGGATATCCTGAGTCACGAATCGTAA
The DNA here is from genome assembly GCA_023430365.1 of Planctomycetota bacterium. GTDB lineage: Bacteria > Planctomycetota > Planctomycetia > Pirellulales > Pirellulaceae > JAEZAS01. Next base: position 1,562 of record JAEZAS010000243.1, on the reverse strand, counting down.
CCTTATTTTATCTCCGCCAAGACCGCCTCCTTGGCGGATTCAAGCGGCAGCGTGTCGTAGGTGGTAAGCGCGGCCGCCTGCGCTCCGAGCGACAGCACCTGACCGGTTGTGGCGCGGATCGGTTTCTTGGCCCGAGCCTCGTCGGCGGCGAGTCGCTTTTCCCGCTTGGCGAAGGCCGCCATTTCTCGATCCAGCCCGGCGATTTGCCCACCGTAGTTGTTCTGCACTTCCCGCAATTTTCCGGCGAGGATGGCCCGTTGCTGCTCGATTCCCGCAGCCTGCCGCTGCAAGGCAACTAGCTCGCCGTCCAGTCGAGTCGCCAGAATCCGCAGCCGATCCGCGTCGCGCAGCAGGCGGTTTCGCAAGACCGGGTCCTCCTCGCGGCTGGCGTCGAACTCCAACCGGTCGATTTGCAGCGTCAAGCTTCTCAGCTCGCGATTGACGCCCGTCGCCCGAGCATCCAACTGCGAATATTGCAGCGCAAGTGGCCGCTCTTGCTTCTCAAGTTCGCTGACCTCGCTTTGCATCTCCTCGCGCAACTTTGCGCGCTGTTCTTTAATCTCTCCTGCTCTCGTCTGCATCTGTTCGCGCTCGGCTGCGACCTCCGCCAGCGTCTTCTCGCGCTCGGCGGCCTCCCGGTCGCGGGCTTTTTCCAGCTCATCCGAACGAGTATCAGACAGTTCCAGGTGCTGCTGCAGGACCCGATCGCGCGACTTGGAAAACAGCTCGGCCCGCTGGTCCCCTAACCGCGACAGCACCTTCCGTTCGGACAATCTCCGCTCGTCCTGGTTCACCGTTCCGGCCACGGGACCGGCGAGATAGCCATAGATTCGGCCCAGATATGTCGTTAACTCGCTCAGTTCTTCGTCGACGTCCATCGACTTGCCATCCGCCGCCGCAATCTGCTCCGCCAGTTTTTCGGCGGACAGCATCGCCGCAGGGTAGTTCTTCAAGATCGTCCACAGCCAGATCCGGGCGCGGAGGGCAAACCAGTTGTTGCTGTCCCTCGCCAGCCACTGGTCGAGACGTCGCGACGCCTCGTCGTACCGGCGCTGATGCAGCAGAATCAGGGTCCAGGCCTTCAGCGCCCGCTGGTCGCCGGCAATGGCGGCCGTCTCTTCGGTGAATGCGGTATCGACAGCGGCTCTCGCCGACGGAGACGTGCTCCAGCCGACGTCGATCAGCCGCTGAATGGCCCGCCGCGTATCGGCCTCTTCGGCGTTCAATCCGCGTGTCAGCAAACAGCCACACAGCACGGCGAGTAGCAGCGGCAGTCGTACGCGAACCATGGCGAGATCTCCCCACCAGTCGGAAACGAAGCAAAAGCGGCCGCAGAACGCACCAGCGGCGGACTTCCCTCGGCGTGCGGCGGAACGCTGGCGCGCAGCCAGGAAAGCTCGAGAAAAGCTAGTCATTGCATGAACGGAAGCAACCGGCGCCCCTGATCTGCCGGTAGCAGCCTCATCGTAAACCTAGGCAAGAGCCCAGGCAAGCAAAACCTGCCAGGTGGGCGACCGAAGTCTCCGTAGTCTCCGTAGGGTGGGCAGAGCGCTAGCGAGGCC
>JAEZAS010000177.1 GCA_023430365.1 Planctomycetota bacterium | reverse complement strand
CTCCGCCCAGCACGGCGAGGCCGAGAACGACGTTTTTCAGGCTGTTCCAGGGCGTTGTCTTATCCATGGGACGTCCCCATTGCGGGAACAATTCCAAAGACCGGCGTCTCCAGGATCAGCTCCAATTCGCGGGTGGTACCTAGCACCGGATCGAGCCATGCCAGTACGAGAGCCAGCCCAACCGCTCCGCCGAAGGCGACGAAGAGCCCCAGAGCCAGCACTTGCAGACGGCGTGGGCCCAGGGGCTTCGCTACGTAGCTCGCCGGCTGAACGACGCTGAGGCTGGAGATTCGCTCTTCATCCAGCGAGCGATTGATCCGGGCTTGTTCGAGCTTGGCGGCATATTCTCGATAGCGTGCCTCGGCCAGCTCCACGCTGCGTTGCAGCTCGGCGATCTTGATCTCCTCGCCGTTAAGCTTTCGCAGCTCGGTCTGGAGTTGGTCCCGCTGCAACTCGAGGGTCTTTTCCCGACCACGCAGGGCGTCGGCTTGCGACTGCTCCTGAAGCAGCGTCAACTCAAGAGCCTGTCGCTGCGGGTTCACCGCCTCAGTATCCTGCTCGCGAAGCGGCTGCTGATTGGCGAGGATGCTCTTCATGCTCTGAACCTGCTCGCGCACCCGCTGCAACTCGATGTGGTTGTCGGTGTACTTCGAGGCGAGTTCCTTCTCTCGCCCTTCGAGCGTAAAGAGCGTCTGTCGCATGCCGTCGGCGGCCGCGTTGGGGCTTTCCTGAGTTTGCGTGACGACTCGCTCCGGCAGTTGGGCGAGCGTTGCCTGCAGCGACGCGATACGCGACTCCGAGGTCGTCAGATCCGAGCGGTTGGTCAGCAGCTTGGTTTCGATGTCCTGGATCTGCGACTGCAGCAACTGCCGTTTGCCGTCGATCGTTACAATACCGAGCTGGTCCTTCGTATGCCGCAGCTCGGTGGCTGCCTGCTTCCACTGCTTCTCGTACTGCTTCTCTTGCTCTGCAAAGAACTCGTACGAGCCAGCCGTCTGGTGCACTCGGACATGCTCCGCCAGATACGTGTCGACGAGCGTCGCCACGATGCGCTGCGCTCGTTCGGGCGACTCCGCCTCGCAGCGGACGGCAATCACATTGGTCCGCTTCGGCGTCCAGACCTCCAGCTGCTTTTGCAGCTTCTGCACCGCCTGCTGAATATCGCGATCGGGGATGCCCGCCGAGACAATCTGCTCGCCGGAGCGTGAATTCGAATTCGGCTCGAGCTTGTTCGTATCAGCAGTGGCCGACGGCTGGCTGCTTTCCCGGCCGTGAAGAATGTATTCCGGCCCCACCTTGCGGGCGACTTCTTCGAGCAGCGCCCGGCTGCTCAGAATTTCGAGCAGCGAATTCACTTCGCTCTCGCGCGACTCATAGATCGAGACCAGCTGGCCGCTCGCCGTGGGATCGACCGAGTTTTCCCGGCCGAAACGGACGAAGAGCTTGGCTTCCGACTCGTACGACCGCGGCATGAACAGCAGGCCAAGCACCGTCAGTCCACACACGCCCACGAAGACGGCGAGCGAGTAGCGGTGATAGCGCACGAGCGCCCGCCGAACGTCGGACACAATTTGCTGCAGTTGTCTGGGGTCGATCATCGGAGCCTCCGGTACAAGTACCTAGGTCGCGATGAACGCTTGGCAAACTACCCGCGGTCAAAACCGGCAAAATCCGCACATCCGGCAGCAACGCCCGCAACACTGCTCGCCGAATCACTTCAACTCGCAGCGCGGGCCCGGAGGCAAGTTTGCCTCCGGCTAATTGCTACTCTTACTAACTACTCTCACCAGCCTCAGTCCCGGCTGCCTCCTACTGACAACTGAAAACTGATCACTGATAACTCTTTCTTAGTACTTCCGCGGCGTAGCCCGGCCCTGCACGCGGCTCGGCAGGCCTTGGATCCGCAGGAAGCCTTCCGCATCGGTCTGGTTGTACGAGCCGCCACCTTCCATCGTGGCGATCCCTTCGTCGTACAGGCTGTTGGGGCTCGTCCGACCGGCGACTTGCAGGTTCCCCTTATACAGGTTCAGCGTCACTTCGCCGGTCACGTACTTCTGCGCGTCGCGAATGAACGCGAGCAAGGCGTCCATCTTCGCGTGATACCAGAAGCCGTAATACACCATCTCCGCCACAACCGGCGACAGTTGATCGCGGAGGTGCATCAGGTCGCGATCCATCGTCAACTGTTCGACCACGCGGTGGGCGTCGTAGAGAATCGTCATGCCCGGCGCTTCGTACACGCCGCGGCTCTTCATTCCCACGAAGCGGTTCTCGACCATATCGATCTGGCCGATGCCATTCCGCCCGCCGATTTCATTGAGCGTCTTCACGATCTGCAGCGGGCTGAGCTTCTTGCCGTTCACACTGACCGGCACACCCTTCTCGAAGGCGATCGTCACCGGCTCGACCTTGTCGGGCGCCTTCTGCGGCGTCACGGTCATGCCGAAATCGACCGTTTCCACGCCATTGACGTTCAGATCCTCAAGCTTTCCAGCCTCGTAGCTGATGTGCAGGCAGTTTTCGTCGCTGCTGTACGGCTTGCTGACCGAGGCCTTCACCGGAATGTTCTTCTGGGCACAGAATTCGATCATCGCCGTCCGCCCCGGGAACCGGTTGCGGAACTTCTCCATCCGCCACGGAGCAATCACTTCCATCTTCGGCTCCAGGGCATCGGCCGCCAGTTGGAACCGGCACTGATCGTTCCCCTTGCCCGTCGCGCCGTGAGCATAGGCGTCGGCGCCCACCTCGCGAGCCACCTGCAAGCAGACTTTGGTGATGAGCGGCCGGGCGATCGACGTGCCGAGCAGGTACACGCCCTCGTACTTGGCCTGCCACTGGAGCACCGGAAAGGCGAAGTCGCGGCACAGCTCTTCCTGGGCGTCGACAATTCGCGAGCTGACCGCCCCGCAGTCCTTGGCCTTCTTCAAAGTCGCCTCGCGGTCCTCGCACGGCTGACCCAGATCGACGTACACGGCATGCACGTCGTATCCCTCCTCCTGCAGCCAGCCGAGGATGACGGACGTATCAAGGCCACCAGAATAGGCAAGCACACAGCTAGGCATTGTCACAAACTCTCAAAAACGAAGCCTACCGAAGGACGGAAACGACACATTGTGAACACCCCCACCCAACCTGACAAGGCAGCGAACACCCCGGTTCATTCGTCCGCCAGGCGAGAAGCTCTCCACAACACCTTCACCGCTGAACAGTCCCCTCACCGCCTCAGAATACAACATTTGCGCACAGCACCATTCACAGCGAGATTTCGCCCGAACCCCAAGTCGAAGCACCACTTGCCGCCCCGACCGCCTTGCACAACAACTCCGTTTTCACAACCCCTCCGCCGACGCCACAACAGCCCTCTGAACAGTCCCCGCCCAATCGCCAATCGCTCGCGCCACCCACAACCACTCGCCAAGCCGATCCGATACCCGAACAGCCTTGAACCGGTCCCCTGCACTCGAAAATACAACAGCTAGCTCTACGCCATTTTCTCCGGCCTTTCGACCCTAACCCGCACTGCCGGTACGCCTTACATCGACCACCAAGTACTAGAGTCGCTCGCATTTCACAACCCCTCCGCGCCCCCTCCACAACACTTCTGAAC
>JAEZAS010000235.1 GCA_023430365.1 Planctomycetota bacterium | reverse complement strand
GATGCATTCCACCTCTGCGACCTGGTCGGCCAGTCCCTCAACGACCAACACTTCCGGCCGCCACTCCTCAAATCCTTCCTCCGCCGGGCTAAACTGGAAGGCGATTAGCAGCGCAGGAATCAATAAGCGGGCTGCTAATAGCCGGCTGGTTGGCCTCACTGGTAGGAATGTGCTCCGTCAGTTTCGGTTTGCCCTTTAGCCAACTGCGGTACAGGCTCACGGTCTCCGACGGCTCTCTGGGAGGCTCCTACTTCGACATTCGCTGGCAAGAAAACGGTTGCCTCTGGTATCGCAATGACGAGCCTTTGCGTTTCAGTACTGTCGCAGGAGGATTCAAGTCCTATCCGCTCTATAAGCGCACGTTCGGAAGCAACTGGCATGCGGAAGTGCCCTTCAGCATCCTCCTTACCGCACTGACACCCGTGGCCTTGGTTTCCTGGAACTCGTTCCGCCTCCACCTCTGGCACTACCTCGCCTACACGGCGCTCGTGGCCTTGGAACTTGCCTATTACTTGCAGTGGCAGGAGTAGGCGAAAGACAATCTCGGCATGGACGATCCGCCTCGCTTTCGATACCCGTGGAAACGTTTGCGCGGGACCGCTCCGGCCTTGGATGCCGAATTGCAAAAGGAAGTGGCGCCCGGCCATCCACTGTTCGGCTGCGAAGCAACCGCCGTCGCCAAGGCGGTCGACAGCGATGCCGTGCTCTTTGCCGTGTCGCTACCCGATACTCCCTGGGCGATCGTGCACCTGACCTGGCGTGACCAGCCAGAGACGAACCCCGCCTGGCCCCATGTCGACCTGCTCAGCTCACTCGCTGCGCTTCTGGAGCCACCCGACCACCCCCTGTGACCGAGAAGCTCGCGGGCATGCCTTTCATTTCCGTCACCGTGTCCGCCTGGACGTCTTGCGGCCATGTCGTTCACCTGCAGCCCAGCCTGGCGGAAAGAGCCGGTTGGCCAAGCCAGAGCCACTTTATGGAGCGTCGCCAGCCCTTGCCTGCCGCTTCGCGGTTCACGTACGGCAAGGTAGAATGGATGCGTGATCGCAGAATCGCGATCGGACGACTGCAGGGAATGCCGACTTCCTTTTGCTGCAAAAACGTGCGAGAGAGTTCTCCATGGATTCGCTTGTAGACGTCCTTGGCCCGCCCAAGCACAGAACCGGCCCCATTTCGCCTCAGCCGATGGCTCTTCGGGCAATGCCTATCTTATCCGGTACTTGATGTGCTTCGTTCGAGGCGCGGTTCCGCCGCCGACACTCTGAATGCTCCTCGACGAATCGCAACACCTGACCGTCTCTCACCGCACGCCAGGCGTCTTGCCCATCTGGCAGCTTGCTCCAATCTGAACTGAGTTTATGACAGCACAGAATTTCCCCGAGGACTCGGCGCCTCTGCTGCGTGCGACGCTCGAAGCGACCCACGACGGCATCCTCGTGACCGATGCGGCGGGAACCGTTCTCGAATCGAACGAACAGTTCAGCCGATTGTGGAATCTCCCGGCTGCGGTACGAGGCTCGACACGGCATCAGTCCATTCTGGATCACAACGCCACCTGGTTTGACGACCCTCAGGCGTTCTTCGCCCGCATCGAAGAACTCTATACGTCGCCTCGGTCGCAAATCGACGTCCTGCATTTGAAAGACGGGCGAGTGATCGAGCGGCTTTCGAAGCCACTCTCCCTGCCAGGACGTGCCCCGGTCCGCCTCTGGAGCTACCGGGACATCACTCTCCCCAGCCAGGCAGCCGAGCTTAACTCACGCCTGGCAGCGATTGTGGAATCGGCCGACGACGCAATCATCAGCAAAACCTTGCAAGGGATCGTTACGAGTTGGAATCAGGCTGCGGAGCGCATCTTTGGTTACCAGGCCAGAGAAATGCTCGGAAACTCAATCACCCTTCTCATCCCCGAGGATCGGGCCCACGAGGAGGAAGCCATTCTGTCTCGCATCAAACGAGGCGAGCGGATCGAACGTTACGCGACGGAGCGGATCCGGAAGGACGGAAAACGCATCCTGGTCTCTCTGACGATATCGCCGCTCAGGGACGCATCCGGCGCGATCGTAGGCGCATCGAAGATTGCCCATGACATCACGGAACAACGACGCGCCGACGAAATGCGAGCTCGACTAGCGGCGATCGTCGAATCGTCCGAGGACGCCATCGTCAGCAAGACCCTCGAGGGAATCATCACCAGTTGGAACCGTGGCGCCCAGCAGGTTTTTGGCTATGCCGCCGAGGAAGTCATCGGCCAGTCGGTGACCATCCTGTTCCCTCCGGAACTGTTGCCGGAAGAACAACAGATCTTGGGCCATATCCGCCAAGGCCAGCCGATCCGGCACTATGAGACCGAACGGGTTCGCAAGGATGGACAGCGGATCATCATCTCCTTGACCGTTTCACCCATCAAGGACGCCCGGGGGCAGATCATCGGCGCTTCGAAAATCGCCCGCGACATCACCCAGCAGCGGCAACAGCAAGAGGCGCTCCGGGCGAATGAGCAAAAGCTCCGGGCGGTGCTCGACGCGACGCCCGAATGTGTCAAGATTGTCGCCCCCGATGGCACATTGGAGTTCATGAATGGAGCGGGGCTCTGCATGATCGAATGCGATTCCGAAACCGGCGCGCTCGGCCAGTGCGTGTTCGACCTGGTTGCCCCGGAGCACCGGCCGCAATGGATCGCCAATCACCAGTCCGTTTGCGCAGGGAATCGCAAGACCTGGGAATTCGAAATCGTGGGCGCCAAAGGGAGCCATCGTTGGATGGAGACCCATGCGGTGCCGCTGCCGTATCCAGACGGTGGGTTTGCGCAATTGGCCGTGACCCGAGACATTACGGTTCGCAAGCAACACGACCAGGAGCGCGAATCGCTCCTGGAGAGCGAACGTGCGGCGCGATCGGCTGCGGAGCATGTCAGCCGGCTGAAGGATGAGTTCCTGGCAACCGTGAGCCATGAGTTGCGGACCCCCTTGAATGCAATCCTGGGCTGGTCGCAGCTGCTCAGACTGCAGTCTGACCCAGGCGACTTGCAGCAGGGGCTGGAGGCGATCCAGCGCAACGCTCGTGCTCAAACCAAGCTCATCGAAGACTTGCTTGACATGAGCCGGATTATCTCCGGCAAAGTCCGTCTTGATGTGCAGCCTACCGACCTGACCAATGTGATTGACAGCGCCGTGGACGCGGTGCGTCTGTCGGCTGAAGCCAAGGGAATCCGACTCCGCAAGATCCTCGATCCACAAGCCGGCCCCGTTTCAGGCGACCCGACCCGACTGCAACAGATCTTCTGGAACTTGCTCTCCAATGCCATTAAGTTCACGCCCAAAGGGGGCAAGGTCGAAATCCTGCTGGAGCGGGTCAATTCTCACTTGGAAGTCACCGTTCACGATTCAGGAATTGGCATCAAGCCCGAGTTTCTGCCCATCATCTTCGAACGGTTTCGCCAGGCAGATTCTTCCACGACCCGAAGCTACGGGGGCCTGGGACTCGGCCTGGCGATCGTCAAGCATCTGGTCGAGCTGCATGGGGGAACGGTTCGCGCAAAAAGCGCTGGCGAAGGCCAGGGCGCGACCTTCATTGTGTTTTTGCCTTTGGCTCCGATTCGCCTCTCCGAGGGTCGGGTCCATCCGGCGTCTTCCCAGGGCCCAACGCCCAATTGCGAAGAGCTGAGCTTGGATCAGGTCAAGGTCCTGCTCGTAGATGACGAACCGGATGCACGGCTGCTCATCACTCGGCTTTTAGGGCAGTGGGGCGCCGAAGTGCGAGCGTCCGCCAGCGCGGACGAGGGCTTGCAGGCGCTCCGAGAGTTCAGGCCGGATGTGCTCATCAGCGATATCGGCATGCCCGGTAAGGATGGCTACCAGTTCATCCGTGAAGTCCGCGCTCTGGACGGAAACAGCGGTGGCAAGGTGCCCGCAATTGCCTTGACCGCCTTTGCCAGGTCCGAAGATCGAACTCGCGCCATGATGGCAGGTTTTCAAACGCATGTCGCCAAGCCCATTGAACCGCCCGAGCTGATCGCGACCGTCGGAAGCCTGGCTGGGAAAACCGGGAGGAGTTGACTCAGTGGCTACTCCCCATCTGGCCGCGGCCCCGACGCGATTCAAGAGGCGCACCGAGCGTCCAGCGCCTGCCTGGTCCTTTTCCGTTGACCAACCGGCCAGTGCGGGCGACAGCCGCATCGCCGATGGCCGCTAGCAAGTCCGCTTGCTGAGGCTGACACCGTCCGCCGGGGGATCGTCTCCCGCAAAGGCGGTGGCCCCACAACGTGTCCGCCGACGAAAAATCCATCCTCTCGCTTGCCCATCGCTATAATTCGACATGACAAAAATCTTGATTGTGGACGACGAGCGCGACGCGGCCCGAGCCGTGGGCTTCTACCTGGAAAAATCGGGGCATCAGGTCGCGTGTGTGGCCAACGGGCGCGAGGCGCTGCTGGAGGTCCTCAGCGCGCTGCCCGACGTCGTGCTGCTCGATCTCCAGATGCCGCTGATGGACGGCGTGTCCTTCCTGGAAGTCGTTCGCTCCTACCTCCACTTCGACTCCCTTCCAGTCGTCGTCGTGACCGGCATGGAAGACGATCCCAAGCTCGACCGAATGCGCCAACTGGGAATCAACGGAACTCTCATCAAGGGGAAAGCGACGGTGCAGGAGATCAAGCGCGTCCTGGAAGAAGCCGCCGCCGTTGGATCGATTCCGTCGAGATAGATCGACAGCGACGGCAGACCAGTCCGCTTTGCGATGACACAGTTTGCACCTCGCCATCACTCATGGCGAACGGTTCCCGCCGGACCTCGCGACAGCTACCACGCCCCATCCCGAAAAGCCTTCGCCGTCACGCCGCTCGCCGTCAATTCGAACCGCACGCAGCCGTCGATCTGGGTGTGAAACACGTCGGCGCCGCGCGAGTGGTAGGAGAACTCGACGACGCGAATCTCCGGCTCGTCTTCCACGTTGCGGCTGCCGGAGATGACGACGAACTGGGGCCGGCACCAGAGGGCGAAGCCTGCGGGGTCGCTGCGACGGCTGCCGTGGTGGGGGGCCATCACGACGTCGCAGGTCAGCGGATCTTCGGCGAGCAGGTCCTCGAAGCCGGGCGATTCGAGGTCGCCGGGAAGCAGGATCCGCCGGCCTTCGCAGGTGACGGTCAGAACGATGCTGTTCGCGTTGTCGCTGCCGATCACTCCGCGGCGGGGCGGATGGAGCACCTCGGCGACCGTCGCGTCGTCCAATCGAAGGCGGTCGCCTCCGGAGAGCGTTTCGAACTCCAGGCCGCGAGCGAGCAGCGCCCGACGAAGTTCGTCGACGGCTGGCTGGACTTCCTCGAACATCACGGGCGAAACATACACCCGGCCGATCGAGAACCGCCCGGCGAGTTCCGGCAGGCCGTTGAAGTGGTCGGA
>JAEZAS010000106.1 GCA_023430365.1 Planctomycetota bacterium | reverse complement strand
GGGTGGCACGCCCTGGAGCAACGCGAAGGGCGTGGCTGCGCCTCGTGGGAGTTCTCCACGCCCTTCACTGCGTTCAGGGCGTGCCACCCGACCACACCCCGCAACCCACACCCCGCAAGCCGTACTCAGTACTAAGTACCGGATCACCAAAACCGGTACACCTGTGTGAAGTATCGCCCGTCCTCATCACTGCCGCCGAAACACCACCTCCCCATCCAGATACGTCTCAACCACCTGCGTATCCTTCAGCTCCTCCAGCGGACACTCCAGCAGATCCCGATCGACCACCACCAGGTCCGCCCGCTTGCCGACCTCCAGCGAACCGACCTGCTTTTCCAAAAACAGCAGCCGGGCGTTGTTGATTGTGTAAAACCGGATCGCCTGCTCGCGCGACAGCGCTTCCTCAGGATGGAATTCGCCGTCGAACCAGCGAGCTTGCCTCGAAATTGCCACCCACATGCCCAAAAACGGGTTATACGGGTTCACGCTCCGCAGCGAGCCGATCTTCTGCATGTGGTCCGAGCCGCCGCCGATGTTCACCCCCTGCTCAAAGCAAGTCTTCAGCGGCTGAAAGTACCGCAGCCGCTCGTTGCCAAACTGCCGCGTGAGCGTCCGGGCGTCGAGATACAGCCACGCCGGCTGAATGTCCGCCATCACCCCGAGCTTTGCCATCCGCTCGATCGCTTCCTGGCTCATGAAGTTGCAGTGCGTCACGCACGGCCGCGTGTCGCGCACGGGGGTCGACTGGTTCACCTCCTCGTACACGTCGATCAGCTGATGCACCGCCGCATCGCCGACCGAGTGGGCCGTGAACTGCAATCCCGCCTCAACCGTCGCCTGCACGATCGGCAATAGCCGCTCCCGCTCGATGAACAGCACGCCGCGATACTGCTCGTCGTCGATCAGATAGATCGAGCTTTTGCCCCACGGCTGGCGCATGTAGGCGCTCCCCGTGAGCATGCCGCCGTCGAGAAACGTCTTGATGCCGATAATTCGCAGCCGCGGGTCCTCTGCCCGCAGCTTGTGCTCGCCGAGTTTGCGAATCTGCGCCACGACATCGCTCACCCGCCGCTCGCCGACTCCCACGGCGGCCGACGCCATCATCCGCACCGACAGTTCATCCTTCGCCTTGAGCTGCTGATACACCTCCAGGTCGCGTTCCGACGCATTGCGATCCGAAACCGCCGTGAGTCCGACCGAGTTGTAGTCCGCAAAGAGCAGCTTCATCCGCTCCAGCCGATCATCGTTGGTCGGCTGCCTGCCGGAGGACTTGCTCTTGATGTAGCGGGCGCAGCTCCGCAGCAATCCGGTCGGCTCACCCGTTTTCGGGTCCTTTTCGATGTAGCCGGAACCCGTCACCTGAAAATTGCGATCGATGCCGCTTTCTTTCAGCGCCAGCGTGTTGAGCATCGCGTCAGGTCCCGTCGAGAACACGACCGGATGCTTGGGCGCCGCGCGATCGAGTTCTTCTCGCGTCGGATAGCGAGGGTCCTTCAAGCGTGTGATGAACACCTGCCGCACGCTGATCCACTCCCCCTCGGGCAAGGCCGCCGCCCGCGAGCCGATGTAGGCCAGCACGTCCTCGATCGTCTCCATCGCCGGCACTTCATGGTCGAACTCGTGCAGGCTCGCGCTCGACGGATGCACGTGCGAATCGATCAGCCCCGGCAGGACCATCTTTCCCTGCAGATCGACGACCTTGGTCTTCTCCCCCCGCCGCTTGAGGACTTCCTCCTCGTCGCCGACCGCGACAATCCGCCCCTCGCGAATCGCGACAGCTTCCGCAATCCGAAACTGCTCGTCGACCGTCACGATCTTGCCCCCGCGCAAGATCAACTCCGCCTCCTCGGCGGCAAGACAAACGCCGCCCATAAGCAGCGAAACAACCAGTGCGAAAAGTGGAACAACACAGCGGCCTGAAATCGTCAAAAGGTTGGCAAAGCCAACCGCCTTCCGCTCTCCCACTGGGAGAGGACCAGGGTGAGGGAGCCCCGCCGCTCGAAGCGCCTCGAATCGACATAAGTCCGCCGAAGCCGCACCACGCGACCGACCACTTACGTCAACTGCCGCAAACCCGCGCCGCCGACTGGGTGTTGATAAACCACCCCCGTTTTTCACCGCGCGCCGGGGTCCCAGGGGACCCGAAGTCGGTGAAAAACCTGCCGAAATAATGAACAGCTCGCGCCAACCTGGACATTTCGCGGATCGACCTAAGTCCGACGATCGCTCGCTCACCTTCCGACCACTTACGTCGACTCTGAACATCATGGGGCGCCTCGGCAGGATAAGTTGCAGCTACACTAGGGGCCTGCATCTTAACCACCCCGCAGCCTACCACGCCACCACCACTCTGTCAATACTTTTGAATACTTGCGCATTACCACAACCAGTCGCGGCGACATCCCGGCCGAGCGCACCTGGCCGCGCTGCGGTGTGCGTCCTCGTCGCCTGTCTCCCGTTGCTGCTTGTGGCCCAGGCGGGCGCTCAGCCCGCTTCCGGCGACGCGGTCATCCGAGGAAAGGTCGGCGAAAGCGAAATCGTCATCACCACGACGTCGCGGCTCGCCGGAGCCATCGATTCCCTGACCTGGAACGGCCGAGAGTTCATTGATAGTTACGACCACGGTCGACAACTCCAATCGGCCTCCAACTTCGACGCCGGCGGCCAGTTCATCCCCGAGACGTTCAATCCGACCGAAGCCGGCTCCAGCTCCGACGGTACGGGCTCCACCTCGACCAGCCGCCTGCTCCACCTGGTCGCGAGCAAGAACCAACTGCAAACCACCACGCAGATGGCCTTCTGGCTGCGTCCCCAGGAGAAGTCCTTAGGCAACCCGGCCCGCAATACCCAGCCCCTCTCGAATCACCTGCTCACCAAGCGCGTCACGATCGGCTACGGCGAGATGCCGAACGTGATCGTCTACGACGTCACCTTCGCGCTCCCTGTTGGCGAAAAACATAAATACGCTCAGTTCGAAGCCGTCACCGGCTACATGCCCCCCGAGTTCAGCCAGTTCTGGACCTACGATCCCGCGAGTGGACTGAAAGAATTGTCGGACGGACCGGGAGAACAGCCCCTGCCGGTGATTCTGTCGACCGCGGACGGAAAGTACGCGATGGGCGTTTTCTCGCCGCCGTCGACCTTGGAAACGCCCGGCATTCGGCTGAGTGGCCCAGGTTACGGCCGGTTCCGCTTCGAGGCGGAACGCGTGGTGAAATGGAACAGCGTGTTCCGCCTGCGATCGGACGCCGATCTACCGGCAGCGGATTACTCGTTTTGCAACTTCGTTGCCATCGGCACCCGCGAAATGGTCCAACGCTCGCTGCATAGCCTATATATGGAGTTCGTCGGCTTACCTGACTCGCGCTAGTGGACAGGAGCGAACCGCGAGGTTTCTCACCCCTCCTCCATTTTCCCTCTTGGCGGCTTTGCGCCTTCGCGCCTTGGCGAGAAAAAACAACCCAGCGTCAAACAGCCCAAACGCCTCCCACGCTAGCCAACCCTGGGCACGTCATAGCGCAGCTCGACAAACGAATCGCCAAACTGCCTCACCGCGGTCAGCTTCAGCGGCGGCGTGGCGATCATCCGAGGCAGTAGCGGCGAGCCGGCCCCGAGCGTCACGCTGGCCACCTGGATGATCAACTCATCGAGCAGCCCCTGGTCGTAGAATTGGCCGACGAGTTCGCCGCCGCCGACCAGCCAGACATTCATCCCCCGGGCCGCTTCCAGCAGTTGTTCGTGGATCGGCCGGACGTCCCCCTGCACGAACCGAATATCGGCTCCCGCGACCTCGGGCAACTTCCGCCGGGTGAACACAAACGCCGGCTGCTCGTACGGCCACGGCTGCCCCGGCCCCTCGGCCGGCTGCACGTGATGCCGCAGCAGCCACTCATACGTCGCTGATCCCATCGCCAGGGAACCGACGTCGGCCATGAAGTCGCCAATCCCCAATTCCTCAGGCGAACCGAACTGCATCAGCCAATCGAGCGAGTGGTTCGGGGCCGCGATATACCCATCGAGACTCGCGGCCGCATAGTACTGGGTTTTCGCTCGACTCACGGCGACTTCTCCTCCACCACCTTCACCAGCCCCACGTCGATATACTGCCCACCGCCGGTCTGGTGGCAATGGACCGCCATCACATTTTCCTTGCCGAAGGCATTGGCGGCTCCTTCGTCGAGCGGCACCACGACGTAGTCGGTCGTATAGCCGGTCAGCTTCGCAATCCGTTTGCCGTTCACATAAATCTCGGCGTCCTCGTCGTGATGGACGATGAGCGCGAGCCCCAGGAGGTCGTCCTCGTCGAGTTTGAACTTCCGCCGCAGCCAGAGGTCGGGCGTCTTCCACTCGGTCCGCACCACGCTCCCCGGCGTCGACTTCTCGCCAAAGCCCCCCGGCCCTTCGCTCCATTGCGAATCGTCGAACCGCGAGGTCTCCCATCCCTCGGCCGGCTTGTCGAGCGTGTAGCGCCAGCGCTGCGGCTCCTTTTGCGAGGTGGCGATCACAGGCACGAGTTTCGGCGGCGGCAGGTAGAGCTTTTTGTGCGCCTCGAGCGTCCGCTTTGGGTCGAACTTCAAAACCTCGCGGTCATACGTCAGCAGGCCGTTCACCTCGATCTCCACATCGGTCGTCTGCGTGTAGACCGCCGCCGACAGCCCCTCACCGATGAGCGGCCGCAGCTTGGCCACGAGTTGTTGGTAGGCGTCGTTGAGTTCCTCCTTCGACGTATACGAGCGATAGCCCCAGTTGTCCCTCGCTTGCCAGGTGTGCCCTTTGAGCGGCAAGCCAAGGCCACCGAACTCGCCCAGCACCAGCGCCCGGTTCTCCGAATGCGGCGGTTTGCCCGGCCCTGGGTAGATATGCACGTCGTGCACATCCCCCACACCCCGATCCGCCCAACCGCTCACGCTGTTGACCAGCCGCGTCGGGTCGAGCTTCTTCGTCAGCTTGGCGATCCGGGCCGTGTCGTACTGCCCCCAACCTTCGTTGAACGGCACCCACATCACGATCGACGGAAAGTGCTTGAACTGGGCGATGATGCTCGCCCATTCCTCCTCGAACTGCTCGGCCGACTCCTTGGTCCGTTCGATGTCCGGATCGTTGGCCCCGATGTACTTGTCTCCCGACGGCATGTCCTGCCAGACGAGCAATCCCATCCGGTCGCAGTAGTAGTACCAGCGGGCTGGCTCCACCTTCACGTGCTTCCGCACCATGTTGAAGCCGAGTTCCTTGGTCACCTTCAGGTCGTACCGCATCGCCTCGTCGGTCGGCGCCGTGTACAGACCATCAGGCCAGAACCCCTGGTCGAGCGTGCCGTACTGGAACAGGAACTTGTCGTTGAGCAGGATCCGCGTCAGCCCCTCCTTGTCCTTGCCGAGCGAAATCTTGCGCATGCCAAAGTAGCTGCGGACCTTGTCGATCGTCCGCTCGTCGTCGCGCAGTTCGACCGTCACGTCGTACAAGTGCGGCGAGTCGGGCGACCAGAGTTTTGGGTTCTCCAGCGCAATCCGCAGCGGCTTATTTGCGGTCACTTCCTCGGTGGCGATCTTCTGGTCGCCATCAAACACGTGGACGACGATCCGCCGGGCGTCGCCGGCGATCCTGGCCGTGATTTCGACCTCCGACTTGTCGACGTCGGGCACGAGATCGACGATGCCGATGAAGCTCGCCGGCACCTTCTCGAGCCACACCGTCTGCCAGATCCCCGTGGTCGGCGTGTACCAGATGCCGTGCGGCCGACGAATCTGCTTGCCGCGCGGCTGCGCGCCGGCATCGGTCGGATCGACCACTTTGACCATCACCGTCGTGCGGCGCTCGCTCGGATTGAGGTATTTCGTGATCTCGAACGCGAACGCGTCGTAGCCTCCCTTGTGGTTGCCGACCCGCTTGCCGTTGACGTAGACCGTCGCGTCCCAATCGACCGCCCCGAAGTGCAGCAGCACTCGCTCCCCGTCGTTCAGTTCGGGCGTGTCGAACTCCCGGCGGTACCAGAGCGCCTGGTCAGGATTCACCCGTTTCTTCACCCCCGAGAGCGACGACTCGATCGGGAACGGCACCAGGATCTCGCCGTCCCAGTTTTTGGGCTGATCGTCGGGCCCGCTGATCGCGTAGTCCCACAGACCATTGAGATTGAACCAGCCCTCGCGAACGAGCTGCGGCCGAGGATATTCCTCGTGCACATCCTCGGGCGAGACGGCCGGCGTCCAGCGGGTGGTCAGCGGCGACCCGGCGGGTTGCCATTCGGCTCGCACGGGGGCCGCCGCAACGGCCAACAGAAATACGCCCCAAACGACGCGGTGGGAGAGGACCTTCGTCATAGTAGTTCCCCGATCTGGCGGCTAAGCTGTGATGCAATCATCTTCCCGGTCCGCCCCGCCGAAGTCCACGGGGAGTGGACGCGACCGATACTTGCGGGTGCGGCGGACCGTTCGTGACAATACCAACAACGACCGGCGACGGTTGGCAATTCCTCTCGATGTCAGCGGAGCACTACATGAGCAGCAAGCGGGTGAACGTGGCGATGGTGGGTCTGGGATTCGGGGCGGAGTTCATCCCGATCTA
This sequence comes from Planctomycetota bacterium, assembly GCA_023430365.1. Classification (GTDB taxonomy): domain Bacteria; phylum Planctomycetota; class Planctomycetia; order Pirellulales; family Pirellulaceae; genus JAEZAS01. Next base: position 17,913 of record JAEZAS010000106.1, on the reverse strand, counting down.
TCAGCGGCATCCGAATGCGAATGTGCATGCGATTTGCCAGCGGAACACCGAAAAACTCCACGCCGTCGGCGATCGTTTTGGCATCGAGCAGCGCTACACGAGCTTCCAGGATGTGCTCAAAGACCCGAAAGTCGACTTCGTCCATATCAACTCGCCGATTCCCGACCATGCCTGGATGTCGATGGAAGCCCTCAAGGCGGGCAAGCACGTGATGTGCACCGTGCCGATGGCCACCACGATCGACGAATGTCGGCAGATCTGCGAACTCGTGAAGAGCACCGGGCTCAAGTACATGATGGCCGAGACGGTCGTCTACTCGCGCGAGTTTCTGTTCATCAAGGAGATGTACGAGAAAGGCGAGCTCGGCAAGATCCAGCACCTCGCCGCCTCCCATCCGCAAGACATGGACGGCTGGCCGGAGTATTGGGAGCGGATGATCCCGATGCACTACGCCACGCACGTCGTCAGCCCTTGCCTCGGACTGCTCAACGGCCGGGCGGAGTATGTCTCCTGCTTCGGCAGCGGCACGGTGCGCGACGACATCGCCCAGAAGTCGGGCAACAAGTACGCTGTCGAGACCTGCCACATCAAGATCAAGGACTCGGACGTCACCGCCCACATCTGGCGTTTCCTCTACGACGTCGCCCGCCAGTATCGCGAGAGTTTTGACGTCTACGGCACCAAGAAGAGCTTCGAGTGGACGCTCGTCGAGAACGAGCCGCACGTCCTGCACACGGCGAAGAAGCCGGAGCACGAGATTCCGCAGAAGATCGAAGTGCCCGACTACGCCCACCTGCTGCCGGAGCCGATCCGGATGTTCACCAAGTCGATCCAGGACGCCGAGCACCTCTCGTTCATCCAGGGTGGCGGCCACGGCGGCTCGCATCCGCACCTGGTGCACGAGTTCGTCAGCGCCCTGATCGACGATCGCGATCCCTGGCCGAACGCCGTGCAATCGGCCAACTGGACCTGCGTCGGCATCTGCGCCCACCAGTCCGCCGAGAAGGGGGGCGAAATCGTCCGCCTGCCCGAGTTCACGCTAGAGTAGGGTAGGGGCCGAGGGGGCGCCACTGCTGGCTTGTCCAGCAGTGCCGCCCGGCGGCAGCGGTCGATGCCTGGGGTTGGGGAACCTTTATGTTTTCGCGTCGTGTGTCCGTGCTGCTTTGCGGCTTCCTCTGCCTCGTGGCCTTCGCTCAGGCGCCAGGCGATGAGCCGAAGCCGATCCGCGTCCTCTTCCTCGGCGACGACGGCCCCCATCGCCCCGCCGAGAGGTTCAAGCAGCTTCAGCCGGCGCTCGCCCGGCAAGGCATCGAGCTGACCTACACCGACAAGCCCACCGACCTCTCGGCCGACAAGCTCCAGCCCTACGACGGCCTGCTGATCTATGCCAACATCGAACGGATCGAGCCGGAGCAGGAAAAAGCCCTCCTCGACTTCGTCGCCGGCGGCAAAGGGCTGATCCCGCTCCACTGCGCGTCGTTCTGCTTTCTCAACTCCGACGCCTACATCGAGCTCGTCGGCGCCCAGTTCGATCGCCACGGAACCGGCACGTTCCGCACGATCATCGCCGAGCCCGAGCATCCGCTCCTGCGCGGCTTCCAGGGCTTTGCAAGCTGGGACGAGACCTACCTGCATCGTCGCCACAACGACCAAAATCGCACCGTGCTCGAGTTTCGCCAGGACGCAGGTCGTCGCGAACCTTGGACCTGGGTCCGCACCCATGAAAAGGGGCGCGTGTTCTACAGCGCCTGGGGGCACGACGAGCGAACGTGGAGCAATCCCGGCTTTCACAATCTCGTCGAGCGCGGCATCCGCTGGGCCACCGGCCGCGATCCGTCGCAGGCCGCACCCTTCAGCGACCGGCCGCAGATGACGGAGTTGCCCAAGGATCTCAAGCCGTTCGAGTACGTCGAAGCCAACGTGCCGTTCTACATCCCGGGCGCTCGCTTCGGCACGACCGCTCCCGGCAAGCGGATGATGCAGTTGCCCGTCCCTCCCGCCGAGTCGCAAAAACACATCGTCACGCCGGTCGGCTTCGAGGCTCAGCTATTCGTCGCCGAGCCCGACCTGCAAGGCAAGCCGATCGCCATGAACTGGGACCATCGCGGCCGCCTCTGGGTCTGCGAAACGGTCGACTATCCCAACGACCTGCAACCGCCCGGCGCCGGCCGCGACCGCATCCGCATCTGCGAAGACACCAACGGCGACGGCCGGGCCGACAAGTTCACCCTGTTCGCCGACAAGCTCAGCATTCCGACCAGCCTGGCGTTCGCCCGGGACGGCGTGGTCGTCCTGCAAGCTCCCGACACCCTCTTCCTCCGCGACACCGACGGCGACGACGTAGCCGACGAGCGCAAGGTTCTCTTCTCCGGCTGGAAGACCAACGACACGCACGCCGGTCCGAGCAACCTGCAGTACGGTCTCGACGGCTGGCTGTACGGCATCGTCGGCTACGCGGGCTTCGAAGGCGAAGTCGGCGGCGAGAAACACGCGTTCCGCCAGGGCTTCTTCCGCTTCCAGGCGGACGGCTCCAAGCTCGAATTTCTCCGCAACACGAACAACAACTCGTGGGGCGTCGGCTTCAGCGAAGAAGGGCTCCTGTTCGGCAGCACGGCGAACGGCAACCCGAGCGAGTTCATGCCGATCGCCAATCGCTACTACGAGTCGGTCCGCGGCTGGAGCGCTTCGGTGCTCCAGGGAATCGCCGAATCGGACAAGTACTATCCGATTACCGACAAGATTCGCCAGGTCGACCACCACGGCAGTTTCACCGCCGCCGCTGGCCACGCCCTCTACACCGCGCGTACCTACCCCCGCGAGTACTGGAACCGCACCGCCTTCGTCACCGAGCCGACCGGCCACCTGACGGCCACGTTTGTCCTCTCCCCGGAAGGCAGCGGGTTCAAGTCAAAGAACGCGTGGAACCTGTTCGCGAGCGACGACGAGTGGACCAGCCCGGTCGTAGCCGAAGTCGGTCCCGATGGGCATGTCTGGGTCAGCGACTGGTACAACTACATCGTCCAGCACAACCCCACGCCTGCCGGCTTCGACAACGGCAAGGGAAACGCCTACGAGACCGATCTGCGCGACAAGAAACACGGTCGCGTGTACCGGGTCGTGTACAAGCAGGCGAAGGAACAACCGGCTCTGTCGCTCGAAGGAGCCTCGCCGGAGAAACTAGTCGAGACGCTGAAACATCCCAACTTCCTCTGGCGCCGGCACGCCCAGCGGCTGCTCATCGAACGCGGCAACCGCGATGTCGCTGGTGCGCTCGCTAACCTGGTCGCAGACAAACAAGTCGACTCCATCGGCCTGAACGTCGGCGCCATTCACGGCCTGTGGACGCTTCATGGCCTGGGACAGCTCGAAGAATCGTTCAGGCTTTCAGGCGTGGCTGAAGCGGCGCTCAAGCATCCGTCGGCCGGAGTTCGACGCACCGCAGTACAGCTCCTTCCGCGGACCCAAGAATCGGTCGAAGCGCTAGTCGATAGCGGCGTACTGAAAGATGAGAACCTTCAGGTTCGTCTCCAAGCATTCCTGGCCTTGTCCGAAATGCCCGAGTCGCCGGAGGCCGCCGCGGTCCTCTCGGCAGCGTTGCTCGACCCGCAAAACGCGACCGATCGTTGGCTCCCCGACGCGATCACAGCCGCCGCGGCCGCCCATGCCCGCTCCTACCTGTTCGCCACCATCCATCAGCCAAAGAAACCTAACGACGCCACACTCAAGGCCCTCGCCATCGTCGCCGAGCATTTCGCCCGCGGCGACGATCCCTCGGCCGTCAGCCTGCTGCGCGACCTGCGTCCCAATGCGAATGTCGAAACACTGGCGATCGTCCTCGGCGGCCTCGCAAAGGGTTGGCCGAAGAGTTCTGCCCTCAAACTGTCCGGCGATCAGGAGGAAGCGCTCGTCGCTGTCTTCAAGCAATTGCCTGCCGGCGATCGTTCCCCGCTGCTCACGCTCGCCGCGCGCTGGAACAGCCGGGCCCTGGAACCCTACGCCGCCGAAATCGCCGAGTCGCTCCTCGTGCGCGTCCGCAACGAGGAACTGGCCGACAGCGATCGGATCGCCGCCGCCCGCCAGCTCATCGAGTTTCAGCCCACGAGCGTCGAAGCGGCCACCCAACTGCTCGACTTGATCACCGCCCGCACGTCCCCCGAATTCGCCGGCGGGCTGTTGGATTCGCTGCGAGGCAGCCAGCATCCGCTCGTCGGACAGGCGATCCTGGAACGGCTCCCCACTTGGACCCCCGCCATCCGCCCGGCAGCCTTCCGAGCGCTGCTCGCCAAGGCCGATTGGACCGAGGCCTTGCTCACCGCAGCCGAAGCGGGCAACCTTCGTCTCGCCGACCTGGCCCTCGATCAGAAACAAGCTCTCGCCGCACATCCCGAGAAGAAGCTGGCCGAGCGAGCCCGCAAACTGCTCGCCTCCGGCGGCGGCCTGCCGAGCGCCGATCGCCAGAAGGTGCTCGACGAGCTCATGCCCCTCCTCAAGCGCGACGGAGACCCCGCGCTCGGCAAGCAGGTCTTCACCAAGCAGTGCTCCAAGTGCCACACCCACAGCGGTGAAGGCAACAAGATCGGCCCCGACCTCACCGGCATGGCCGTGCACCCAAAGGTGGAACTCCTCACCCACATCATCGACCCCAGCCGCAGCGTCGAGGGCAACTTCCGCGTCTTCACCGTCGCCACCGCCGAAGGGCGCGTCCTCACCGGCCTGCTGACCTCCGAAACCAAGACCTCGATCGAACTCGCCGACGCCGAAGGGAAGAAACACGCCCTGCAGCGAGAAGACATCGAAGAGCTGATCGCCTCTCCCAAGTCGCTCATGCCCGACGGCTTCGAAAAGCAGATGTCGGCCGACGAACTGGTCCACCTGCTCGAATTCCTCACGCAGCGCGGCAAGTACCTGCCGATTCCGCTCGACAAGGTCGCCACCGTCGTGACGACGCGCGGCATGTTCTACGACGAAAACGCAGACGCCGAACGGCTGATCTTCGACGACTGGAAGCCCAAAACCGTCGACGGCGTGCCGTTCCTGCTCATCGACCCGCAAGTCGACCGCCAGTCGAACGCCATCATGCTGTACGGTCCCAACGGCAAGCTGCCGCCGCGCATGCCCAAGTCGGTCAAGCTCGCCTGCAATGCCCCCGCCAAAGCCATTCACCTGCTCAGCGGGGTGAGCGGTTGGGGCTTCCCCGCCAGCCGCGACCGAAGCACCTCGCTCATCGTTCGGCTGCACTACGAAGGGGGCGAAACCGAGGACATCGAGCTGAAAAACGGCCAGCACTTCGCCGACTACATCCGCCGCGTCGACGTGCCGGGCTCGAAGTTCGCCTTCCAGCTCCGCGGACAACAGATCCGCTACCTCGCCGTGACACCCTCTCGCAGCGAGAAGATCGAAACGATCGAACTCGTCAAAGGGGACGACGCCACCGCCCCGATCGTCATGGCGATCACCATCGAAGCGCCGTAGAAGAAAAGCCCCGCAAAAAGACTCGGCTATCCCCAAAGAAAGCAGCCGGAGGCGAACCGCCTCCGGGCGAGTCCCGCAGTTAGAGCGTCCATCGCGGACGCGCGAAGTGGATCATCCTCGCGCAAGGCGGCCCGGAGGCGGTTCGCCTCCGGCTACTTTCGGTCGTAATTGCCCTATCTCGCTGCGGGGCCTAATGCAGGCGGCTGGCCAGCCAGCCGGCTACCGACAGCGTTGCCGCAAGCAAACCGAGACCCGGCAGTCGGCCCAGCTCCCCTCGAGCATCGCCCAACTGCCGGGCCCCCAATTCGTCGACTTCCTTCAGTTCGGCTGTCTCGAGCGTCACGTTGTTCTGCTTGGCCAGGTAGCCCTGCCTGCGCACGACCTCGAAAACGAGGTCGGTTTGCGTGCGCGGCGGAGCCTGCCGCTTGAATTCGACGGTCTGATAGTCGTGCAGCTTCGGCTCCAGGGCGCTGCGAAAGGTGATGTCCCCCGCATACGTCCGCCGCACCTCGACGTCGATCGGATTGCCCGTGTAGTTGCGAATCCGCTGCGTGTAGATTTCGCGATCCTCCCAGCCGGCGATGCTGGCGTGCTCCTCGACCACGACCTCTCCTCCCTCGAGCTTCTTGTAGGTCGACGTTCCGTGAATCTGCAGCCATAGGTTGTCGCGATACGATCGCAGCTTGATCAGTTCAAAAATCACCTCGGGATCAGGGCCCAGATTGAGTTCGATCTTGTCGCCGATCGGGATGTACTTGATCGTTTGCTGCGTCAGGTACGACATGCCGTCCTGGCCATTGTCACGAAACACTCGCACGATGCCGTCGGGCAGTGGCGTCGTGCCGAGCTTCGACGCTTCGTCGTTTCGCAGCAGATACATCCGCACAAGTTGCTCGCCGTACTCGGCGGGGCGATAGCGGTATTCGATCTTGAAAGGAACCTCCTCCCCCTCGAACGAGCGCAGCCGCTTCGACCAGCCGTTGGGGATCGTCTCGGTTCCTTCGATCGTGTAGATGAAGTACTCGCTGAGCCCTTCTTTCACGATTTCCTTTTCCCGGCTGGCGAAGTCAGCAGTCGGCATATTGCCCGCCGCCCCCAGGGCACTCAGGTCCTTCTTGCCAAACTTGGCGTCCACATCGCGCAGCGCATCGTAGCGAAACGACAGCGCCTGTCCCTCGCTCCATTCCTCCGCTTCCTGGAGCGAGACGCGAGCGAGCTGCGCGATCTTCTCAATCAGGTTGATCGTCCCAACCACCAGCCGCACCTGGGCGTCTTCGTAGTCCTCGCCGCTGTGGTTCGTCACCCGGACAAAGCCCTCCAGCCGCAGCGTCTTCTCATCCACGTCAGACACCGCCAGGTAGTCCGCCGCCCAGCTGATGCCGCTGGTGAAGTAAGAAATCTCGACTACCGCTGCGCCGTCAATCTCGCTCTCGACATTCCAGTACAAGACCTGCGGCCGGTCGTGCGGAAACGTCGTATCGAGCACTTCCAGCTTGTCCGCCTGAGTCCGAAACTTCAGCTCGACCGACGTCGGATCGATCAGCGTGTTGGCCCAGGAGAACTGGAGCGGATTCATCCCTTTCTTGAATGTGAGCTGCCGCGTCTCACGCACCAGCGTCAGGTCCTCGCTGTTGTAGATCGTCAGCTGAACCGTGTCGCGTCCGGGAACCGTCGACAGGTCGACGTTGCCGCCCCGCGCAGCCGAGGCGGCCCATCCCAGCACCAGAACGCCGCAAATCGCCAGGCTCCCGCGCAACACGCTCACGGTTTCACCTCCGCCGCGTCGAGTGTCACGTTGTTCTGCTTCGCCAGATAGCCTTGCTTGCGCACCAGCTCAAAGAGCAAGTCCTTCCGCTCCCCGGCCGGGACCGACGAGTGGAACTCAACGGTTTGATAGTCGTACAGCGTCGGCTCGAGGTTGCTGCGGAAAATGACGTGTCCCGGATAGGTCCGCCGCACTTCGACGTCGATCGCCTTGCTCGTGTAGTTGCGGATCCGCTGGGTGTAGATCTCGTGGTCCTCCCAGCCGGCGACCGAGGCGTTCTCGATCTTCACGACCTCTCCGCCCCCCACCTTGCGATACTCCGAAGTGCCGTGCACCTGCACCCACAGGCCGGTGCGAGTGACTTTCAGCTTGATCAGCTCGAAGATCACTTCGGGGTCGACGCCCAGGTTCAGCTCGATCTTGTCGCCGATCGGGATGTACTTGATCGTCTGCTGCGTCAGATACGACAGTCCGTCGCGGCCATTGTCGCGAAACACCCGCACGATTCCGTCGGGCAGCGGCGTTGTGCCGAGCTTCGACGCCTCGTCGTTGCGCAGGATGTACATCCGCACGAGCTGCTCGCCATACTCGGCCGGGCGATAGCGATACTCGATCTTGAAAGGAACCTCCTCCCCCTCGAACGACCGCAGGCGTTTCGACCAGCCGTTGGGGATCGTTTCCGTGCCTTCGATCGTGTAGATGAAATACTCGCTGAGCCCTTCCTTGATGATCTGCTTGGCCTCGGCCGCCTCATCCGCCGGAGGAGCCGATCCTGCGGCGTGCGGAGCCATGGCGCCGAAAGCGGCCTTCCGGCGCAGATCTTCGAACACGGCTTTGCTCAACTGGTCGACTTGCGTCACCGGGATTTGAGCCAGCTGAGCGATCTTTTCCACCAGGTTGATCGTGCCAACGACCAGACGCACCTGTGCGTCTTCGTACTCCTCGCCGCTGTTGTTCGTCACCCGCACGAAGCTCTCCAGCCGCATCGTCTTCTCATCCGCATCGGAGACGGCAAGGTAGTCGGCCGACCAGGTGATGCCGCTGGTGAAGTAGGTGATTTGCACCGTGGCTTCGCCATCGAACTCGCTTTGCACGTTCCAGTACAAGACCTGCGGCCGGTCGTGCGGAAACGTCGTATCGAGCACTTCCAGCTTGTCCGCCTGCGACAGAAACTTCAGCTCGACCGAAGTTGGATCGATCAGCGTGTTGGCCCAGGAGAACTGCAGCGGATTCATCCCTTTCTTGAAGGTGATTTTCCGCGTCTCGCGCACCAGCGTCAGGTCTTCGCTGTTGTAGATCGTCAACTGAACTGTGTTCCGCTTGGGCACGGTCGAGAGATCGACATTCCCCGCCGCGGCCAAGCTCGCCCCACCGAGCAGAACGGCAACAGCCAACACACACCGCCCAAAAATCCAACGACAAGCCGCCATGTTCGCACCCTAAAGGCAGTTATCCATTCAGTTAGTAAGCAGCCGGAGGCGAACCGCCTCCGGGCAGCCCCGCACAAGGACACCCCACTCGCAGCGTTTCCCAGAGGCAAGTTTGCCTCCGGCTACTTGCGATTGCGAAGCGGCGCCGATCGAGCGGGGCAGACCTCTACCACTCGTTCTTCAGCGTGACGTGCAGTTTGTGCGTGATCTTCTCCGCCTTGCCGTCCTTGCTGCGCGGCGGCAGCTTCGCGTGGAAGACGACCTGCTCGAACGTGCTCCGTTCCTTGTCGACGCCCCCTTCGAACGTGGTTTCCTTGCCGAGTTCCCACTCGACGTCCCGGCCGGTATCCCCGCGAATCTCGTTGCGGATGTGGCGCAGGTTCTCGGTCACGTCGAGCGTCACTTCCTGCTCCTTGAAGTTCTCGATCTCGTACTTCACGATCACTTCGTAGTTGTGGAGATTGCCGGCGATTCGCTTGCTCTCGTTCTTTTCGATCGTTCGCTTGACGACGATGTCCTGGGCCACACCCAGGTAGAGCTTCATCTCGTCGTCGATCGGGGTGAACTTGCCCCAATCCTCGCCGAGAAAGGCGGTGGCTTTGTCGTCGCCGCTCCCCTCGATGAAGATGCGGACCTTGCCGTAGGGCAGGGGAGCGCCGCCGAGATTGTTCTGCTTGTCATTCTTCAGCACGTAGTGCATCGGCACCCGAAGCTTTTTCTGCGGCTCGTCGAGATAGCCGAACTCGGAGGGATTGCAGGTGTAAGTCTTCCGAATCGGCACCTTGCTGGCCTTCTCGACGAGCATCTCCTTCGTCTCGTTGAGGCCGATCGGACGGAGGAACTGCTTGCCGTAGCCGGCGAACAGCCGCGTGCTGCCGAATTCCTCGTTCGCGAGGTTCTGCACGCGGATGTACTGCGACAGCGTCAGGTTGCTTTCGTCGTTCGCGGCGACCGCCCGATAGTTGAACGACTTGTTCAAGTTGCCCAGCAGGTAACTGATGCGAACCCTGGCCGAACCGGAGCCGCTGCTGCCGACATTCCACACCAGGGCCGATTCGTTCGGCGGATAGCTGACGCTCAGGACCTTCACGTCGAGCTTCTTGTCCCCCACCGGAGCCACGACGCGAAAGACGATCGTGTTCGGGTCGATCTGCGTATTGGCCCAGGAGAAATCGACCTGGTTCTCTCCCTTCACCAGCGGGACGATCCGCTCTTCTTCGACGAGGGTGGCCGACGCGTGATCGAGCTGAATCTCGACCCGCTCGCGAACCGGGAGCGTGATCAGCTTGACCCGCCCTTCGGCGATCGTGGGAAAACACAAACCGCCAGCCGATACCGCGGCGGCAAAGACGGCGCGCAGCGCGATCGGCCGCATCTCAAACCAGGTGCGCATGACAGAAACTCCAGCCAGCAAGGCCAGTAAACGTGCGTCAGAAAAGGCGACGAATGTCGCTCTGCAGATAAGACGGACCGCCCCGCGAAATCGTTTCGCGAGATTCGCCCAAGAAAAACTAGCAACTGGCGCTGGCTATCTCAGATGGAAAGCAGCCGGAGGCGAACCGCCTCCGGGCCAGCCCCGCCGCAGTACTTGGCCGTAAGAAGAGAACTTAGCCGCAAGAACTAGTCGGCCTCACCCGACGAACCCGCATCGGCAGCAGGCTCTTCGGCCGGAGGCTCCATCGGCGGCTCCTCCATCGGAGGCGGTCGCCGCGGTGGTCCCGGCGGTGGCCCAAACTCGGGCCGCTCGCCTCGTCCGAACTCCCGACGTCCCTCGCCACGCGGACCGTCGCGGCGGTCATCACGGCCACCTTCGCCTCGTCCTTCGCGCGGGCCGTCACGGCCATCGTCTCTCCGCCCTGGCCCGAACCGCGGTCCGCCGGAGCCGGGCGGACCCCAACCGCGCCAGCCGTCGCGCTCGCGGAACTGCTGGGCGTGGTACATGCGGGTCAATTCCCGCCGCATCATGTCGGGCGCCATCTGCTCCAGACGCTCGCGTTCGACGGAGCTGAGTTTGGCAAAAACCTGCTGGCGCTGCTCGTCGGTGATCGGCGGCAACACCTTGCTAAGCACCGCCGCCCGCACGAGCGTGCGGATAACGAGCAGTTTCTCTTCATTGGTGGTGGCCCGGGCCACTTCCCGCCGCGTCTCTTCGGAAAGCTGGGGGAGCAACTCCGAGATTTCTATCTCCGAGGGTTTTGGAGAATCGTCGTCCCACCGGCGCCAGATCAACCCACCCACGAGAGCCTTGCGACGCTCCGTCTCATTCATCTGTTGCAAGCGGCGGCGGAACTCGCCCGGCGTGCGTTCCAGGTAGGCCTCTTCGTTCCGGCCGACGAACTCCTCGATCCACGAGTAGACAATGTTCATGTCCCGCTCGGGCAGGTTGTTGGCAAACTCGCGGAAGCGCTGCCGTTCCTGGTCCTGCTTGATTTCCTTGATCCGCTTGATGCGCTCGTCCGGCGGCAGGCTGAGCAACTCGGCCCGCACGGCCGACGAGAGGGTCTTCAGCCACTCGTTGTAGCGCGTCATCACGGCCAGCAGCTCGTCCGACTCCGGAGCCGAAGCCACCTCAGCATGCAGCTCGCGGAGCCGTTTTTGCTCGGCTTCGGACAGCGCTTCGAAACGCTCTTTCTTGCGCTGAAGCTGTTCTTTCTCCTCGGCCGACATCGTTTCGAGGCGAGCCCGCTGATCGGCGTAGGAATCGGCTGCTTGAGCCGGCTCCGCTCCATAGACGCTGAACATTGCAGACAGGGCAACGAGCGAGACCAGGCAACCGAACGGGTGCCACTGCTGGCTCGTCCAGCAGTGGGCAGCGGGTACCCGGATCGCACTGCTGGACAAAGCCAGCAGTGGCACCCTGCGGTAGGCATTGGTGATTCGATCACAAGGCATCGTTCACCTCCTGGGCGAACAGGCCTTCTTGGTGCAATTCGCGGAGGAACTCCACGCTCTCCGCGTTGCGATATTCGTCGACCCGCTCGATCACCGGCAGGTCGCGCACGATCTCGCGGTTGGGCCGGTCGGCCCAGCGAGCGACGAGCAAATAGCCGGCGATGAGCGACATCGCCATGGCTGTGCCGCCGACGGCGTAGAGCCAGGCTTGCCGCAGGCGCGATTTGTTCCGCTCAGCCTGCACGTCGTCAGCCGCCTTCACGGCGACCATTTCCACCGTGCTGCGAGCAAAGTCTTCGTCCGCTTCGGTGCGTTCCAGGGAGTCGAGCAGGTCCCAGGCCCGCTGAAGCTGCGCCAGGCGGGCACGAAACTCCGGATCGTCCGCCAGCCGGCGTTCGACGCGCACCTGCTCATCGGCGGCAAGCTCGCCGTCGAGATAGGCGACCAACAGCTCGTCGGCAGTGTTGGTGTCGGAGGGTGGCTGGAGTTCGGACATGGGCGAATGCGGAATATGGAATTCGGAATGCGGAATATAGGGATGCTAGTTTGGTTTTAGGCTTCGTCGGGGACGGCTGGCAGTGATTCGGGTGGTTTGGAGCCGCGTTCCATGTAGGGGACCAGGATCTCGCGAAGGCTGATCCGGGCTCGCGACAGCAGCGACTTCACCGCCGGGACGCTCAGCTCCATCGCGTCGGCGATTTCCTGGTAGCCCATGCCTTCAAACTTCGACAGCAGCAGGGCCATTCGCTGCCGCTCGCCGAGCGATTCGATCGCCAGGCGAACCATTTCGGCCGTTTCCGCTTTATCGATCTGGCGAGCAGGCATCAGGCTGCTTTTCGCCTTGGCGATCTGATCGAGTTGCATCGGGGTCGAGTCGGTTCCGCCCCGGTCGGGCATTGCAACTTCCTTCCGCCGCGAGCGCGACCGCTGGGCGTTGCTCGCCACGTGGTTGGCAATCGTGAACAACCAGGTGCTGAACTTCGCCCCAGGCTCATAGCGCTCGCGCGCCCGGAAAGCCCGCAGGAACACCTCCTGAACCAGGTCCTCCGCCAGCTCGCGGTTGCCGACCAGGTGCGTGAGCACCGTCAACAAGCGACCCTGATAGCGAAGCACCAGTTCTTCGAACGCAGCCGCGTTGCCATCGCGCACCTGCAGCATCAACCGCACGTCGGGGTCGTGCAGCTCGTAGCGCATGGGCTGGGACTGACTTACGCTCAAAGTCTGGCTCAAATCGGGCAAGGGACGACAGGTGCAACTTCGCCGCTGTGCGACGAACCATTAAGTGTAACCCGGCCCACAACTTATCACTAGGATCGCTCATCGAGCGGCGGCTACCCGGCCTGCGGCCTTTCCCGCAGCGAGCAGCAAGCCGCCAAGAGAATTAACCGCGGCAAGCGAGCAGGGTTTCGGCGGACGAACAAGTAAACAGTAAACAGTAGACAGTTCACAGTAGACAGTGAGACTCGCTTGCGGCGGGGCGCTACCGGCAGGGTTCGGCGAAGGCTGTTCGCGGCTTTTTCGTACTCAGTACTCAGTACCCAGTACTTAGTACGCGGTACTGCAAACTGCAAACTGAAAACTGAAAACTGAAAACTGAAAACTATCTACTGTTTACTGTCTACTGCGCGCCCCCGGCCGCATCACGATGGCCACTCCGATCATCAGCAGCGAGCCGATGAACATCGCCGTGCCGACCGGCTGAAGCAGGCGCGCGGGGAGCAGCGTGAGCGGGCCGACGAGCAGGCCAACCCCGGCCCCCACGGCGGCCCCGATGATCGCCCCCAGCAATCGCCGATAGCGATGCATCCCCAAAATCAGGCCGAGCTGCATTCCTCCGAAAAGTCCACCGCCGAGAGCCGCCGCCAGCTCTCCGATTCCCACCTTCCCCTCGACCATCCGCTGCGCCACCGGCGCGAAGCCCGCAATGAGCACAGCCGCCGCCGTTGTGATGACGAAGAGCGACGCCAGCGAAATACCGTGCTGGCCGAGCTGCGGCTCTTTGCCAGCCGGCTCGGCGAGCGAGGCCTGGACGATTTCTGGTGTCGGTTCCGACATGACTGCTCCGCCGCTTAGTCGTTTTCCGGCAACTGGCCGTCCGCGCGACTTCCAAGTTTGGTAAGCGCCGTCGCAGCAATGGTGCTGCTGAGGAAACGCACGGAACCATCACCCATAGCAAACTGGGCTCCAGCGGGATGCACCGAGCCGAAGCCCCCCACAAACATCGGGCTGCCCGGCCCATTGGCGGGCCGCTGCGCGGCGGGAATGTCGAGAATCGCCAGGCCGGTATCCTCCATCTCGCCCGCTTCGGTTTCCTCCTCGAATCCTTCGATTCCCATCGCTCCGTAGTCGGAAAAGTTGAATGAAGGTGAAAAGCCGCCGGAGCCCGGCTTCGGCAGGCCGGAGCTGTAAGTCAGCGAGTTGATCGGCGTGCCCGTATTTCGCAACGTGGCCCGGGTGCCGGAGAGCCAGTGAATGTCCCAGGCGTCGGGCAGCTTTTCGCCGAAGAAGAGCGTGTGCGACGCGCCGTCGGTAACGTCGTCGTAGCGAATCTTGCTGTTCAGAAAGAAGACGCCGTTGTTGTTGGCGTCGATCGGCGCCTCGGCGTCGTGATGCACGCCAGCATAGGCGAGGTTGTTCACGGAGACCCAACTGCTGGGACAGTTCAAGGTGCGCACCTTGTAGCCCACGACCGGCGAGTTGTTCTTGTGATACACGCTCACCGTCTTGTCGATCGCCTGCCAGGCGTTTTTCTCTTCCATGTAGGGCAACAACTGCTCAAGCCAGTTGTGGTGATACCCGAGCGGAGCGTTCTGGACCGGGCCCGCCTTGTCGATCGTTCCTGGCGGATAGACGCGCATCGCCATCTCGTAGTTGTGCGTGGCGATGATGAGCTGCGACAGGTTGTTGCTGCAGCTCGACCGCCGCGCCGCTTCGCGCGCCGCCTGCACGGCTGGGAGCAAGAGCGCCACCAGCACCCCGATGATCGCAATGACCACCAGCAATTCCACGAGCGTAAAGCCAGCCCGATTGCCTGGAGAGTTTGTGTGTCGTTTCATGGATTGGCTTCCGCGGTAGTTGGAAGTGGATGAACACGTTCAACGAGCACCCGGTCGGTCGGATGGTCGGGATAGTAGGCTTGGGCCCGCAGCTGTCGGCTGGAGCCGGTCTGTTCGATCGTGATGATGACTTTGCATGAAACGCCGTCCGCTTCGTCCGCGTCCCGCTCGCCGATGGTCGGCTGCCAGGTTTCGCCGTCGTACTGCGGATCGGCTTGCAGCTGGGCCAACGCTCGATCCACGCCCGATTCCGCCAGCCAAAGGGCCTGCGTCTCGCGGTCCGCAGCGCGCGAGCGCTGATGGGCCAGCATCAGCGTCCGGACGAGTTCCGCGCCGAGCAGCGTGAGCACCAACAGCACGACCATGGCCACCACAAGCGCGGCAGCCCGACGGCGGCGAAGCGAACCAGAGCGATTCGCGCGAACGGTTGGCCTCATGACTCGTCCTCCGCCGCTGCCGGGGCCCGATGCAAACCAACGGCCGCGTGAATCGGCTCAAAGCGGGCAGGCGCCGCTTCGGGATGAGTCGCTTTCGACTCAATCGACACCAAAACATTCGGCCCGGCCGCTCCGTCCGCCGCACCAGCCTCCGCAACCAGGCGAACGACGCATCCGGGCAGCGAAAACCGATCGCGGTGCACGACCATGTCCTCTCGCTTCACGAGTCGGCTCACGCCTCCCTCGGCTAGTTCGTACGTGATCGACGTTCCATCGGGCATTTGCAGGATCACCCCGGACCCGTTCACTCCGCCTGGCATGGCTTCGACGGCCGCCGCAGCGTGAGCATCCTGCCGCAGCCGACTCGCAAGGCGGTCGACCGATTGTTCGAGTTGCACGCGATCGGTCGCCCGCATCTGCATTCGGTACGCGCCGCCGAGCATCGTCGCCGCTAGCGAAAGCAGTACGCTCACGAGCGAGACGACCAGCACAGTTTCCAGGAGCGTGTGAGCACGCCGACGCGACTTCATGGCGCCTCCTCCTCGGCGGACACGTTCGTCTCCACCTCGTAGCGCCAGGCGGTTAGCTGCACGTTTTCGTGGGCAACGCCATCGGCGGCCGGCCAGCGCAGTTCGAGCGTGACCCGCTTGCCCGCCGGAGCCCCTTCGTCCGCCGCAACGCTCGCCACTGGTTCCACGTGCGGCCAACGCTGCTGCAACGATTCAAGAGAAGCCAACTTCGTGAGCCGCTCCTCCTCGACATCCGCAAACGCCACTTGCGCGCATCGCTCCATCCAGTTGGCCAGCGCCTGAGTCGCGGCGGCCCGTTGCTCGGCGCGGCGTTGTTGTCGCGAAGCCACCAGATGCAATTGCACCATCACGCTCGCGGCCGCTGCCAGCAGAGCGAGGGCGATCGTGACTTCGACGACCGTCGTTCCCCGTCGGCGGGGCGGTCGATGTTGCGGCAAAAGCGACATCAGGACAACCCTTGGATGAGCGCGACGAGCGGCATGAACAACGCAATCACCACAAAGCCCACAACGCCCCCCAGCAGCAACAGAACGAGGGGAAACGCAGTCTGATACCTCATTTGCAGCCGCAGGATATAACGTCGCAGCGAGCTGTCGGCCATTTCCTCCAGCGCCCAAGGCAAGTTGCCCGAGCGTTCGGCGGCCCCCAGCACGGCTGACTCCGCGTCGGAGAGCAGCCCCGCCCGCTGCATCGAAAGACGCCACGGCACGCCGCACCCGATGCCGTACCAGGCCAGTCGCAATCGCCACGCAGTATTGGAACGCGGAAACTCCTGGCTCATCACCTGCATTGCGTCCCCCAGGCTCAGACCGCGGCGAACACACAGGGCCAACCCGCGCAGCACGAGCGACTGATCGTACCGGCGGGCAAGCCAGCGAATGCCCGGCGTGTCGGCAGGGAGCCAACCGACAAAGTAGAGGGTTCCCAGGAATAGCGCCACCATCGAAACGATGACAAAGGGAACGATGCCGATGGAGAGCCAGGCGACCAGTGCGTTCGACAGGTTGATAAGCAGCACGGTCAGGCCGGGCAGCTTGAGCCCGAACTCCTCGAACATCCGCTGAAAGATCGGCACGATTTTGAGCATGATGAAGATCAAAATGTTCGATCCGATGACCACCAGCGCCAGCAGATAGAACATCTGAGCAGCGGCGCCGCGCAGGGCGGTGTCGATCTCGGTCACGTCGTCAAGCGACCGAAACAGGGCGTTGCCGAGATCCCCAATGGATTCGCCCAGCCGCACGGCCAGCTTCGAGGCGGTCGACATTTTCAGACGGGCCCGCCGTATAGCCTCACGCAGCGGCAGCCCGCGTTCGATGTTCTCGGCCAGCACGGTCGCCCGCGTGGAGGTGTCGCCGCCGTTTTCATCGGCAAACGCTCGTGCCGATACCGGTAGCGGAATGCCCCGGCGAATGCCCGCCGCCAGCGTGTACAGCAGCGCCTGATGCTCCCCGCGGCGATAGCGATCGACAATCATCAAGATCACGATCACGATCGTCGGAATCAGCAGCAGCGCCAGATAGCCGACGATCGCGGACGCCGCGCCGGACAGCGCAATCAGCAGCAACAACACGCCGATCGAGCGCATTTGCTGCTGCATCTCGGGCCGACGACCCGGTCGATGCGGAAACAGCGTACGCGCAACGACGATCATCGCCATGCCGGGCAGGGCGAGCAGGATCAGGTTGAAAGCTCCGAGCGAGTCGTCCACGCGAGCGCCTACGAAAGACCTTGAATCAGGGTAATCAGCGGAGTCATCAGGCCGACATACATCCCTCCGACGAGCACCGCCAGCACGATGAACAGTACGGGCGCCGCGAGCGAAATCACCAGTTGGCTGGTCGTCCGCAGACGGGCCTCAAGCAGCCGAGTCGCCAGATCGAGAGCTTCGGCGAGCCCTCCCTGCTGCTCGCCCGAGCGGAGAAGCGGCAGGATCGACCGCGGCAGCGTCGTCTCTTCGGCGGCCACCGACAGCGGTCGCCCTTCTCCCACAAGCCGGGCCAGCGTTGCACAGCCCTCCCCAACGTGACGATCGCGCACGCTCTTTCCCGTCAACTCCAGCGCCTCGGGGAGCGGAATGCGATGTTCCACAAGCAGCCGCAGGCCGCGCAGCATCTCGGCGACGTTCGTCCAGTGCCACAGGTCGCCAAACACCGGCATGGCGCCGACCGTTCGAGACCAGGCGGCTGCCCCACCGAGCAAGCGGATTCCGAGAGCAAGAGCCAACAGCACGACAAGCACCGTCGTGGCCAGGCCTGCGCCGTAGTCGGCGACCCAAAAGATGGTATGGGTGCTGCTGGGTAGTTTCAGCTGGAAGTCGGTGAGCATGGT
>JAEZAS010000101.1 GCA_023430365.1 Planctomycetota bacterium | reverse complement strand
AAGTCGCCGGCTGGACCCATCAGGCCAACGGCCTCGGCGGCGACATGCACGACTGGAGCGTGCTCCCCGACGGCCGACTCGCCGTGGCCGTCGCCAACTCGCACGGCAAGCTCGTCGAAGCCGGCTTAAACGCCGCCGCCTTCCACGCCGCTCTCAAGTCCCATGCCGGCTACCGCCACAGCGCGGCCGACATGCTCCAGCGACTGAGCGACACCCTGTGGACCGCCTCCTCCGGAGATCAGCTGGCTTCGCTCGCCTATGCCCTGATCCATCCCGAACAGGCAGACCTGGAACTTGCTCTCTCGGGAGGCATTGCCGCCATCCTCGTCGGCCGAACCGAACCGCAGATCCTGACCACCCACCTGCCGCCGCTCGGCACGACTCCCGACACCCGCTACCCGCTCCAGCGACATCACCTCGCCGCCGGGGACTTCCTGATCGCCCTCAGCCCCGGCGCTCGCACCGCCGTCGACGAGGCCGGGCTACGCATCGGCGAAGCGTCGATCGCCGCCATGGTTCAGCGACACCGCCGCGACACCGCCAGCGGCATGCTCGCCCGCCTGAAACGCCTGCTCGCTCGCAGCGGCAACGCCTCGCAGCGGGACGACATGACGCTCCTCGTCGTAAAGCGGTCGGGAAGGTAGCCCGTCGCCGCCGAGTTGTTCCGGTCTTAACGGTTGGGCACTTTCCCTTGAGCTTGGAAGCCCGACACCGACCTCGAAGGCCCCGCTGGTGATAAACCCCCGAGGTTTTTCACCACCAACCCGGTCCCTAGGGGACCCCAACTCGGTGAAAAACCCCCGGAAATTTTGAACACCTAGCTTGAGTCTTGGTGTTGCATCTGCCATCCGGCAAGGGAACTGAATCCGCCATTCGTTGAATCGCATCATTGGTTCCCTGGCCTCCAAACAAACACTGGTCCCAGTCCCAATCACTGGCCAATCCTGCTGTCCGTGCCGGCCACCGACCGCAGTCGCCGTTCACTCTAATGTGTTGTTTGTAATTTGTCAAGAATTTGTGCGATGTAGGGTTCGCTCGTAAAGGGGCGGCCCTACGCCCGACTTTCGAAGACCCCTCAGACCGTCCTTGACCTCGGGGCGAAAAGACCTAGACTAATATTCCTACTCCCTGCGGTCGTGGCGGAATTGGCAGACGCACCAGCTTGAGGGGCTGGCGCCAGCAATGGCGTGGAGGTTCAAACCCTCTCGACCGCACTACTTACGCCAAACTCAAAAGGCCGACCCCATCCGGGTCGGCCTTTTTCGTAGCGTGCCACTGCAAGCACCGTGGAAACGTCGGTCCCAAGCATCGTGAGTTTGGAATGGTTCCCAAACGGCTCCTCCTGACGGCCCGGGTCTCGCAGCCGACCCGCCTCGATCGCTGGCTGCGGGAGCAGTTTCCGGACGCCGGTCGACAGGCGGTGCAGCGGCTGATCTCCGGCGGCAAGGTCAGGTTGAACGGCCGCCTGCTTCGGCTCTCCTCCTGGGAGGTACGGACCGGGGACCGCATCGAGATCGCCGAACCTCCCCCCGCCAAGCCGCAATCGGCGAGCGCGTTCGACGACGCCTGGATTGTCGCTGAAGAGTCCGACTTCATCGTGGTGAACAAGCCGGCTGGCCTGCTCTCGGAGGCCACTCGCTTCGGCCAGGCGACCAGCCTCCTCGAGTTGGCCCGGCAGCGTTTTGGCGAGGTACTTCTCTTTCATCGCCTGGATCGCGACACGTCAGGACTGGTGTTGCTGAGCCGCCCCGGCCCCGTCAACAAGTACCTCGACGAAGCCTTTAAGAGTCGGGCGGTGGAGAAAGAGTACCTGGCCGTCGTTTCGGCAAGCAACCGCCTGCAACCGAGCGGCGTAATCGACAATCACCTGGGCCCCCATCCACAGCGACGGGACCAGATGGCCATCGTTCGCAGCGGCGGCAAACGCGCCGTCACCCGCTATGCGGTCGAAGCCGAAGAGCAGGGGAGGCAACTGGTGCGGCTCTGGCCCGAAACGGGACGCACCCACCAGCTGCGCGTTCATCTCGCCAGCCTGCACGCCCCGATCCTCGGCGACCGACTCTATGGACCGCAGCCCAAGCCGGGCGAGCGCCTGCTCCTGCATGCCCTGCGAATTCAACTGCCCGCCGCCGCAGGTTTTCCAACCCGGACCTACGAGGCGCCCCTCCCAGCCGGCTTCTGGCCTGGGACCTAGCAACAAGAATCAACCGCCCCGATGCAGGCGCGGGCTATGTACTCGCTGACGCAACAGTGGAGCTAGAAAAAGAAAGCGGATGGGGAGGGATTCGAACCCCCGGTACCCTTACGGATACGGCAGTTTTCAAGACTGCTGCCTTAAACCACTCGGCCACCCATCCAAAGCAGATTCGGCCAGTCGTCGTCGACTGGCGGCCCCCGCTGGACCATTCAAGTATACCGACCGGCGCGGCGGACGGAAGGTTCGGTCTGGCAAGGGAAAACGCCGGCTCGCTCGCTGGTGGAGCGGCGCCAATGCCTCTGAAAACCTCGCAGGCGTAGGAGGCCATTGGCCGCCCAATTCGACTGCGATCAGCGTCAGCCCGGAGCGCGTTGGCTTTCAAGAAGATTTCGGCAATAGCGTTTGATTTCGACTCTCCAGACGGCTACAGTCGGAAATGCGTTAGATCCATTGTGGGTGATCCGAGCGTGGGTACAGAAATGAGGCGGAAGGTGTCGCAGATGTAAACGCGAAGACATGTACCTGAAAGGCGCCGGACATGAACTGCTCACTGGCTCGGAAAGGGTTGCAGCGGGAGAGGTCGGGGTTCACGCTTGTTGAGTTGCTGGTCGTCATAGCGATCATCGGAGTGCTCGTGGCGCTCCTGCTGCCTGCGGTGCAGTCGGCCCGCGAGGCGTCGCGGCGGATGTCCTGCGCCAACAATCTCAAGCAGCTGGGGCTGGCGGTCCAGAACTACCACGACACTTTTCAGCAGTTCCCCAGCGGTTGTCTGAGTTCCACCCTCTTCGGGCCTTCGGCCCACGTCTATCTGCTCCCCTTCATCGAGCAGCAAAACGTCTTCGATCTCTACGACCCCGCCGACCATTCCGGGGCGAGCACGGCCACGGTCAATGACAAGCCGGCGAAATTCCGCCCGAAAGTCTATACCTGTCCGTCGGAGCGCAATCCGCGCCTCGACACCGTGCTGGGTTGGACCAACTACCACACGAATCACGGCACCTGGGTGGGAACCGGGGGCAAGCGGTGGGACGGACTGTTTGGCCCCACCTTCGATGCCGGCGGCGCGAAGGGAATTCAGAATATTCGGATGGCGAGCGTGCAGGACGGCACGTCGCACACTGCGGCCTTCTCCGAAGTATGCAATGGTCCCGTTGGCGGCGAACTCGACCGGAAGACCGACTGTTTTGAGTACACGGGCTCGCTCCCGGCCGTGCCTGCGACCGCGCGGGCCACGCTCCAAGCTCAGGACTGGAAGTCGGCGGCGAGTGCAGGCGGTTGGAGCCCCGACTGGCGCTGGCGCGGCTATCCCTGGCGCGAGGGTTCGATTTGGCGGAACGGCTACAACCATCTGCTGCCCCCCAACTCGCCCTGCTGGCGTGCCAACGGCGACTGGTGGCAGTTGATCTCGCCGGCGAGCAGCTTCCATCCAGGGGGCGTGAATACCGCGTTCTGCGACGGCAGCGTCCGCCTGATCTCCGACACGGTGGATGGCGCCGCCTGGGAAGCCGCCGGCAGCCGAGACGGCAGCGAAACAGCCATGCTCCCCTGATCCTGCCTGCGTCACTACCTCCTGACCTCTGACCTCTGACCTCTGAACCCTGAATCCTGGCTCCTGCCCTGTCTCCCGGACTCGCCTCTCTCCCGTTTCTCCAAGTTCTGCATCAGCATCGGAGTGTTGCGATATGTCTTTTTGTCGGTCTGGCCGTCGGTCTGTTGCTGGTTGGTTGTTGGTGGTTGCTGGCCTTTTGCTCGGGGGGTGCAATGCGCAGGCCCCGACCGACAAGGTGACGGAGCAGGAGCAACTCAAGGAACTCGACCAGGCTCGCCAGCGAGAATGGAGCAACAACTAGCGCAGGCGACGGATTCAGGACGGACGACCTGAACGGCAACGGGCTCGCTGCTATAGTGTCTCGCATGCGCGATTCGCTCATCCGTTCGTCGTCCGCCCAACCGCAGCAGCGGCTGTCGTTGTTCGATTCGACGTCGATCATCGTCGGCATCATCATTGGCTCGGGGCTCTACGAGACCTCGCCCCTGATCGGCCAAAACGCCGCGACTTTCGCCCTGCGCACGGCGGAATGGATGACCGGCGCGTCGCTGAGCGGCCTGCCCGATCGCGTGGAATCGCTCATCGCGATTGCCGCTGTGGCTGCGATCTGGCTCATCGGGGGACTGATGGCCTGGTGCGGGGCAGTCTGTTACGCGGAACTGGCCTCCGCCTATCCACGCGACGGCGGCAACTACGTGTTCCTCTCGCGGGCCTTCGGCCGTGAGGCGGGTTTTGCCTTTGCCTGGGGCGAGTTCTGGATCATCCGACCGGGAAACCTCGGCGCCGTGGCGTTTGTGTTCGCCAACTACGCGGGACGTTTGCTGCAAACTCCCCCGTCTCCCGCCTGGCAGGCGGTGATGGCGGCCGGGGCAGTGGTGCTGTTGACGGCGTTTAACCTCGCCGATGTGAAGGTCGGGAAAACGACCCAGAACCTGCTGACCGTTCTCAAGGTCGCGGGCCTGCTGCTGGTGATTGGCGTAGGCCTGGCCGCCACAGCAGACATGCGCGACGAGGCGTCGTCGAAGATCGTCCGGGCCTTGTCCTGGACCGACAAGTCGCCGAACCTGACGTTGGCCTTTATCCTGGTGATGTTTGCCTATGGCGGTTGGAGCGATATGTCGTACGTGGCCGCGGAGGTTCGCGATCCCCGGCGGAACATTTCCCGAGCGCTGACGCTCGGCACCCTCGCGGTGGCTGCCCTCTATGTGCTGTTCAACCTGGCGATGCTGAAGGGGCTCGGCGTACAAGGCTTCTTCGATTCGACGGCGGTCGCCGCCGACGTGCTCAATCAGGCCTGGGGCGATACGGGCTCACGATTTATCAGCCTGCTGATCTGCGTCTCTTGCCTCGGCGCCATGAACGGCATGATCTTCACCGGTTCGCGGATCTATTATGCCCTGGGCACCGAGCATCGCCTGTTCACCTGGCTTGGCGAATGGAACTCCAAACGCGATGTCCCACTTCGCTCCCTGGTGATGCAGGCGGTTGTCGCCGCCGTGTTGATTGTCGGTTTCGGTCTGGGTGAGAACAGTTTTGCGCGGTTGGTCGTCTTCACCGGCCCCTTTTTCTGGGGCTTTTTTATGTTGGTCGGCCTGAGCCTGTTTGCTCTGCGGCACTGGGACGCTGACCGCCCGCGGCCCTATCGCGTGCCGCTCTATCCGCTCGTGCCGCTGGTGTTCGTGGTCTCTAGCGGGTGGATGACGGCGAGCGCCATCAGCTACATGCAAAGTAACCCTGCCTGGGAAGGGCTGTGGGCCGTGGGCGTGATCATCGCCGGGCTCGTCGTCGAACGCTGGGACCGCAAGCGCCAAGAGGCCGCTCCGAGTGGTCTGCGTTTGCACGATTCCAACATCCACGCTTAGTGGGAGCCTTGTCGCTGTCTCGGTTGAGTGACTGCTGGGGGCCTCACTTCGATCAAGCGACGCCGATCTCTTCGAGGTTCGGGCCGCTTACGTCCCCGCAGCAATGCAATTGCTAGCGGCCGAGTTGGTCAACTTTTCCGATTATGCCGATTACGGCAACAGTGGCGACTCTGCCGCTGCCGACATAAGAACCGGCTCGATGCTGCGCCGCCCCATGGCGCAAGCGCGCACCAACTCGCTGGCGACTGCGTACCGAGTTGTGATGCTGCACAAGAGAACAGGTCAGGCATG
>JAEZAS010000085.1 GCA_023430365.1 Planctomycetota bacterium | reverse complement strand
GCCAGACACGCTTCAATGTGGCCGCGGTTGGTTAACCGCGGAAGGTAGTTACTGCCGGTCAAGCGTTGTTTGAGAAGATGCCAGGCTTCAATGTGGCCGCGGTTGGTTAACCGCGGAAGGCGAACGGCGACCCGGTGCTCGTCGGCTGGCTGGACGGGCTTCAATGTGGCCGCGGTTGGTTAACCGCGGAAGGCGGGCTCGTGCGAGGCATCACAACCGGGGCTGTATCGCTTCAATGTGGCCGCGGTTGGTTAACCGCGGAAGGCGGTTTCGCAGTACGCGGCATGTAGCAAGGAAGGTTGCTTCAATGTGGCCGCGGTTGGTTAACCGCGGAAGGCATCCGCAGGCAAGCCGAACGACCGCGCCACCTTCGCTTCAATGTGGCCGCGGTTGGTTAACCGCGGAAGGTGGATCAGATCACCTGAAAACGGCAGGTTGTAGAAGCTTCAATGTGGCCGCGGTTGGTTAACCGCGGAAGGGGCATGACACCAAAATTCGTCACCGAAGTAGACAGCGCTTCAATGTGGCCGCGGTTGGTTAACCGCGGAAGGGAAGCCTTTGGTCTTGAGACGTTTGGCGAGTTCTTGCTTCAATGTGGCCGCGGTTGGTTTACCGCGGAAGGGTCGGGCCTGCGCCGAGCTCCCCTGCCGGAGCGTTGGCTTCAATGTGGCCGCGGTTGGTTAACCGCGGAAGGACCAACGCCCTGATTCTGGGCGGCGACATCTGGGTGGCTTCAATGTGGCCGCGGTTGGTTAACCGCGGAAGGGCGACATCGGTGGCGAGCTGTTTCACGGTACGCGCCTCGCTTCAATGTGGCCGCGGTTGGTTAACCGCGGAAGGGCTACACCCGCTATGCTCCGGCCGCGAGTGAGCGGGCTTCAATGTGGCCGCGGTTGGTTAACCGCGGAAGGCGGATTGGGCAGCACATCGGCGACGAAATTGTGCGTTGCTTCAATGTGGCCGCGGTTGGTTAACCGCGGAAGGCACCCCCTTCCTCAAACATTCCCCGACCTTGGCCGCGCTTCAATGTGGCCGCGGTTGGTTAACCGCGGAAGGGTCGTCGCCTCGTTCTACTTGTTCGCCTATGTTGAGCTTCAATGTGGCCGCGGTTGGTTAACCGCGGAAGGGGCGAAGGCGGCCGGAATGTGTCCCGACATGGAAGCGCTTCAATGTGGCCGCGGTTGGTTAACCGCGGAAGGGACTTGGCGAGTGAATGGATCAA
This sequence comes from Planctomycetota bacterium, assembly GCA_023430365.1. Lineage (GTDB taxonomy): Bacteria > Planctomycetota > Planctomycetia > Pirellulales > Pirellulaceae > JAEZAS01. The sequence continues at coordinate 12,334 of JAEZAS010000085.1, read as the reverse complement.
CCGACCACTCCCAGCTTCAATGTGGCCGCGGTTGGTTAACCGCGGAAGGCGGCTTGCGGTCCTGTGTGCGACGTTGGATGTCCGAGCTTCAATGTGGCCGCGGTTGGTTAACCGCGGAAGGCCCGCCCGCAGAACTCGTGTCCCGGCAATGGTTGCGAACGACGTTTGCGAGCGGTGTCAACGCAAGGGTTCCTGAAGATCAAGCAACTCACAAGTGTCGCCTCCTAAACTGATATTAGATGTCGCTTTACGTATCTGCGAGCGATTGCCGACTTTCGCGTCGCACCTCGCCGCTCGCAGGGGCAATGCCGCGGACGCTTCAATCATGCCGGCGTCTAATCGCGTCAGAAAACTAGCGCGTCGTGAAAACCGGATACTCCCCAATCTCGCCCGTTAGCACTCTTGCGAGCAGCCGAGTTTGGATTTCTAACATCCGCCGGTAATTCACGCGATACCCAAATACGGGGTGCGTCACCAGCGAATCCATCCGCTGCTCGTAAGCCCGGAAGAACGCCTTTCGGCCGCCGGACGTCAAGGCAACCGATTGGCCAGCGCGCACGAAGTCATTGGGGCCGACCATTCGCGTGTTGAGGCACGAAAGCACCGCCGAATCGGCGATCAACGGCCGAAAGGGTTCCATCAAATCGAGCGCAAGCGAAGCACGGCCGAACCGCGGTTGGTGGTAGAAACCAAGGAACGGATCGAAGCCGACCGTCTGCGTGACAATGGTCAAATCCTTCGCCAACATGCTGTACGCGAGGGAAAGGAGCGCGTTGACTGGGTCTCGCGGCGGCCGACGATTGCGCTGATTGAAGTCGAAAGCAAACTCGACGTTTGCCGGCCCCGCACCATTCACTTCGATCTCGGACGGAGCACCCCCGGCCGCCATGGGATCGTCCGCACGCTTGATCATTCCCGCGAAATGCTGAAAGTAGATCCGGGCCGCATTGCCTTCGATTCCGAGCAATTGGTCCAGCGCCTGGGCTCGCTCAGCATCGTCTGCCAACTGCCGCATAATTGCCAGGGCATGGGGAGGGGGCTCCAGGTGGTTGCGCTGGAGCATCGTTCGCTGGTTGCGAATCTTGCCGACGACCAGCGCCTTGGCCAACCGCAGGCAGAACGACGGTACGTCCGCGAGCCGAAATTGCTCGCGCCGCAGAAGGATGTTCTTCACCCCAAGTCCCTGCGTCACGCCATAGAACCAGCCTCCCATGGAAAAGTACGCGATCGGCACCTCGTTCTCACAAAGCGTTTGAATCGCTTGGGTTGAGAGCTGAATGTTTCCGAACACGTTCAACTGGCACATCTCGCCGATGCGCATCTCCTGAACCACTTTGTCTTTCTCTTTGATCTTCAGCACATTCCCGGATTTGCCGACATGCAGCCCTTGCGTGTTCAGATAAAGCGGACGCAGGTCGTCGCGCGCCGGTACAAGTCGGCGAACTTGCCGTTTGTCGTCGGCGGGCGGAGAAACGTCATGGTCAAATAGGCGAAGCTGAGTATCACCATGGTCATCATCGATTGCCGCGGCAGACAGCGTTTCGTCCGGCAGGCAAATTCCCACCAGTGAGCAGCGGACACACTTAGGACTATCCACGAGAGGCAGCGGAATCTGCCCGCTCTCGGCGACCTGTCTCGCCTGGATCAGATAGCCGAGCGTTTCTGTCACCAGGGCGTCGTCGATTGCAATTCGCACACGCTGCTTCGTGGCCACGTAGTAGACGATTGCATCCTCGCAGCGATAACCGTTTTCGCGGAGCACAATTGCTTGTACGGCCAGTTGGACGCGATCGGGGTCCCAAGCCACCAGAGCGCCGGTGGCGACATCCTCTCGCGGCGCGCCCCGTTTGTAGTCGATCGGTGTCACCAAATCGCCGTTGGCTTCGACAAGGTCCATCTTGGCGATGAGGCGATGCGCTTCGCTCGCTAGCTGCACGCTGCGCGAGTGGAGCGTGTTGCCGGCCATCGCCAGCTCGTCTGCCCGGGCCAACTCACCTTTGCCTTGATCGAGCTTCTGGTGTCGCAGTTCACCTTCGACCGTCTCTTGGTTGTGTGCAAACACTCCCTCGACCCATTCATAAAAGAACAAGCGAGGACAGTAGACGTACTCGTTCAGCATCCGGGCTGGGATATAGTCGGGCAGCGTGTTGGAGGTAATCATCCGCGGTTCTCGGACGCATGGACGCGGAACGACTCAGTCACAAAGACCACGGCGCAATCAGCCACGCCTAGGCGGTGCTTTCGGAATTCGCCCGACGGATGCGCGGGGCCGATCCGGACTCGAGCGCCGTTATACGACGACACAGGCGGCTTCGACCGGTGCATAGGGCTGGCCGAGCGCGGCGATGACGCGATCACCACGGCCTTCGGTTGGCCCCAGGTCGATAAACAGAACCTGGTCGAGCGAGTGATGGATGATGTCCGACAGGGCTTGGCGGCAACGGGCCAGATCGGTCGGCGTGAACTGGCACTCGAACACCGAGTACTGCAAGTGATCGCCGAAATCGCGCATCGTTTTGAAAACCTTGCGCAATCGCTTGTCGTCGCGGATGTCGTAGCAGACCAGATAGGAATTGCGCATGGCGGAACCTACAAAGCACGATCGGCGGGGGGCCGACGGCGATGTATGCCCCGGACCCCTGGGCGCGACCAGCGACCCGGTTTCCCCATCCTGGCACCAAAAGGCCACCCCTCGGCGGCCCACATACCTAGACTACTCTAATTCGCCAAAAGCAGGGGGGAACCCGTTTTGTTGGATGATGCGAGAAAAAGGAGACAACGAAATTGTCGAAGAACGGTTGCCCTACGCGTTTGCGCTGATGTCGGCCATGACGCCAAACCCGCAGTGTCGCCCGGCGCCGATCGTGAGTGGACCGGGGACCATGGTACCGCCCAAAAAGCGGACAGTCAGATGCACGGCCGTCTGGTCCAACAGGTGGCTTGGACGCACGTAGTTGATCTGTATCTTTTTGGCAGGGTCTTGAGCGTCTCGGCGATACCTATGGGCTGGGAGACTCTTGCGGAATCGACTGAACGCGCTCCACTCGAACTCGCACGGCTGATCGATGCCCGATTGCTGCAGCGCTTTTTGGATAAGCTTGCGAGTTTTTTCCGACTTGTGATCGTCGTGCCCTGGCAGGATGACGGGCGTCACGCTGGCCCACTCGTGCGACCGCCGAAGGTAGGCGTCGCGCACCCCGTCGGGCCTGGCGTCTTCGAATCGTTCAAGACGCGTTCCCGTAGGCAGGTTGGTACGGGGCAATGGACTTAGCGGAACGCCGTCGAGTCGGGCGGCGAGGTGCTCGAGCCACGCTTCATCGCCAAGCGGCGCCACGATCATCACACGGCGCACGCCGGGGTCGGCATGAGTATGGCCGATTGACTGCAGCGGGACGTAGGAGAACTGCGAGTGAGCGGCGCGGGCCTCTTCATCATCGCGCGGGCGATGGCCGGCAACGTAGGTGTCGAGCCATTCGTCCGCTGCCCTACCGCGCAGGTCTCGCGGCGGATTGCGAGTCAGCACCTGAATCGCCGCATGCCGAACCATGCCGGCGACGTGAATGAACCTTGATGGAGAGTAACTGACGGTATCGTCGTTCTCGTCCATCAGTTTGAAGACGACATAGGGGCGCACGGCCGGGTCCGTGTCGCGCCGGTACTGGACCAGATCGAAGTCGCTCAGCGGAGGAACCGGGGTCCAGTTGCCCTCGACGAGGCGGTTAAGAAACCGGTCGTGACGCGCGAGGAGCGCCTCGAGCGAGCCGCTGCGAGGGACGCGCAGGCGTTGCCCGCCGCGCGGCGTGGGTTTCCAGCCTTCGCCAACGAGTTGGCTCGACCGCGCGTCGATCAGCGTCGCGTCGGCCACGACCTGATCGATACCCCAGCCCAGGCAATGGATGGAACGGACGGCTGGAAGAATGGCAGCGAGCAATTCCGACGCTTTGACGTTTGACTCGAGCGGGTAGAGGTAATGCACCGCCGGGAGCTCGTCGCCATCCATTTCCATGCGATGTGGCCGATAATCCTTCTCGACTCGGTGCTTGGCGATACTTTCTTCGTTGTTGCCCCGGTGCCACGCGGCCGTGACGAGATCGGTCTGATTATGCGGTACATAGGCACGGTGGCCTGCCACAGTGAGCGAGACCCGCGGCGCGATGATCGCCGGATACGACCCCTCGATGGTTTGCAAGGCCGACCGCACCGCGGGTGTGAGCGGCCTGCCACGTACCTGCTGGCAAGCTGCGCTCAGCAACGCTTGAAAAGCACGCATTGGTGATGGGGGCCATTCGGGTACGTCAGCGTCTCCTCGCCCGTGGAAAAGGGGATGGGGATGAATGAATCGAAACGTGATACAGAGAGAAAGGGTCATTTATCCTCCCGCTTCGACTCGGCGGCTTTAGCGGCACCCTTGCGGGTCTTTTTGACGTCGCCTTCGCCAAAGATGTCCTTCTTGGCAAGGTCTGGATCGAACTTTACCGTCTGGGATTCACCGACGCCGAATTCCTTGGCCGCCAACTTTGCGAAGGCGATGGCTTGTTCGTGCGTGAGTTTAAATTCCTCGCGCTCGCCATCGGCGCTCACGAGCGTTACTTTGCGAGGATTGTTAATATCCGGCACCAGATTGCAGCCTTGGCGCAGGTAGGTCTGCGGCGGAGCCGTTAGTGCGACGAGCGCCAGGCCGAGGACATAGCGCCGAAGCAGGAGCGTTTGTGTCGCGTCGTCGCCAGCGTTTAACAGTCGCAGCGCAGCGAGGCTGAAAGTGACATCGCGGCGAATGCCGCTTTTAGCAATCACTCCGCCGTGCGAACCCGTGGCTGGGACATGGACGAACCCCCATTTCGCGTAGGCATCCTTGAGCTTCTTGTCCTGGGTGTCTTCGAGCAATTCCAGGCCAATGTAGTCGACCGAGGGATTGTACTGCGCCGACCTCGTCAACTTCTCAACGTCAAATGCCCGGATACTCGAAGCCACAAGCCGGGGGAGTTTTGCCCCTGTAGAGCGTGAATCCCACACTCCAAAAACAAGCGACGTCGGTGCCAGCTTCGCTAGATTCAGAGCGTTGCCTTGCAAGACCGCCTCAAACGCAGCCTGTAGTGTCTTTTGGAGCGACGTGCAGCGGACAACTGCGTCGCCCGCCCGGTGACCCGCTTCAAGCAGGTTCACCGACTTTTCGCCAGCCGAGATGACAATCTGCGGCACGAGGCCGGCATACTCGGGCTTGGTAAAAATGGGTTCGATGCGGTTGGCCTGTGAGCCAACGCTGTCGACGAGGCAAACATTCTTCTCACCTTCGGGAGGGTCGATGTTGTATCCGCCGGGGAACGTTTTCTTGTCTTCAGCGGCAGCAAACGTCGCGGGAAAAATCACGCCGTCCGCACCCTCGACCGGCACAAGGGGCTCGCGAATTACGATTGCAGCGGTAGTATCACTCGTCAGCCAGTTGTCGTACTTATTCAGATCTGTCATCGCCATCTCCTTGGTATGGTGTTGCGGGGTAGAAGCAGTAGTAATCCTTGTTGCGGTTGAACATCAAGAAAGTGAATCGGCGATCATGCGGAGTTCGTATTGCCGTTGACGCGGCAACCGCCGCTATGGTGGTCGGGAGGGCGATGCTCCATGCCGCATATCGAAAGGCATCCCCGCCGCGCAACTCTAACGGACGGAAGCGTTGCAGGCCGACGAAGCAGAGAAACTCAAGGATCGGCCGACACCCTCGGTTAAAACGGGCAATCCGACCACTCTTGAAGGAGTCGAAGACGAACCCAATGTCACGACCCGTGCCTTGTCCACCGATGTCCGAGTCGAAGTTGAAAGGTAAGCCGATATCTCGTATTGGAAGCCATGGATCGTCATGAATTTGCGGCACCAATCGAATTAGGCCAGCGTGCATTTCACGTGCAATCGTCAATACCGACTGCTGGCCAGCCCATGTCTTAAGTGCGAAGCCACGGGTATTGGGATCACAAAACCAGTTAATAAGAAGGTGGATTTCTCCGGAAAGGCAGATGGGTGCCTTGCGGCGCATGGCATCAAGTAATGAAAACTCATCATCCGCGCCATCGTTGACTTTTGCTAAGCGGCGCGACAGCTCTTCTAGGCGAGCGAGCTGTGTGGGAGTCATTGTGTTGGCGACAGACAGCGACGCGACTTGCTCAAGCAGGTCCCGGAGCGAGTGCCCGCAAACGAGTCGAAAGACGTCGCCATCAAACCAACCCTCCGCGCCGGGCCAGAGCCTGTCCGCCAGTTCCAGCAGTCCGCAGCAGGCGAAGAACTGGCCTGGGTTGGTTAGGTCGACGGGGATCGTCATGCTGGGTATTGGGTTGCTCATGCCGTCTCCTCCGGTTCGTCTTCGTCGCCCGTGCTGCCTGCCTCGGCGCTGGCGAGCGCGTCGGCACAGCGAAGCAGGTTTTCAAGCCATGCCAAACGCCACCAACCGTACTTCTTCTGAATCCTGGCGAAGCGGCGGAGCGAATCCAAATGCACTGCGTCGCGCTGCTCGTCGGTGAAGTCCGCATACACAGCTTCGTCGAAGTGCGGCCGGCCCATTCCGTGATGCGTGGCGATCAAATGCAATGCCAGGTCGCACGTCTCCTCGTCATCAGGCAGCGTGCAGCCGTTCGTTTCGCAATGGTTTGGGTGCTGAATGCGAAGGAGCGAGCCGAACTCGTGGCGGTAGCCTTTCAGCGATTTGGGATCGCGCGGCGACTTGCCCTTGCCGAGGGGTTGGCCGTCGCTCCATCCGATGAACCGCTGCCAGATCTCGGCTTTTTTGCCCTCATCGTGCCACTGGGCCGCGAATAGGAGTGCCTCCCGAAGCGGCGGACTCAGTTGAGTCGCGTCTGCGATTCGGGTTGCTTCAGTGGTGACAGCGCCCACATGCTCGGACAACGGTTGGTCCGCGGGCTTGTTCCCTTTCAGTGTCGGCGCGAGCAGCACCAACCACTCAATCACCTCGCGTTCGTCGTCGTAACGAATGGGCTGGCGGAGCCGAACGCGGAAGTTGGCGTTGCGGAAGTCGCTTAGCAGTTCTGCGTAGGTGTCATGCGTGGGGGCGAGTTGCAAGTCGGCTGGGATTGGCTCGCCGCCTGGCAGCGCCTCGGCGGTCCATTTATCGTCGCTGCGCTTGGCCACGACGCGCAGCCGGGCGCGGGCCCCTTCGCTTCGTTCGTATCCCTCGCGGTCGGCGACGTCGAGTGTTTCGCCGGACTGAACCGCTTCGTGGGAGAGCATGCCCTTCGCGAGACCGCCAAACGATGCCGGCAGGATCACCAGGGGGTCGTACCTGAGCAAACCCTCGTCATCGATCACTTGTTGAACCGTCTTGAACACCCAATCGCGCGAGCGTTTGATGGCAACTTGAGTCGCGAGTAGGTCGGGATGCTTTTTCTTGACCTGATTGAGGAAATCGACAACCCAGTCGCTGCGGGTTGTCAGCGATTCGTGCGGACGTATGGGGTGCTTTGAAAAAATTGCTTCGATCGCCGCGGGAGCATCGATCGGATCGATCGGAAGGTCCAACTCAGCCCGCCAGGCGACCGTGGTTTGTGGCAAGTCGTCGGCGATGCCGCGGAGCCAGGGAGCAACTTCGGGCCGGCCAGGCATCGGCCCGGTGATGCTTGTCATGCTCCACGAGTCGAGGAGGATGTCGGTGAGTTCAACCATCTGTGGCTCGGGAGAGGAGGCGGCTCTCAGTTGCGAGGGCGTCAGCGCCTGCTTGAATTCAGCGAGGGCCTTCGGGCTGACATCACTCTGGCCGGCGAGCAGATCGGCAGCGACGCTGCATGCACGGTCAAAGTCGGTTTTGTCGGCGGGCTTTGCATGCCGCACGAGGACGACCTCCGCATCCCGATTGCCCCGGCGGTTGACACGCCCCAGCCGCTGAATCCAGGAATCGAGCGGCGCGGCGTCGCCGACGAGATGATCCGCATTCAGATCGAAACCGACTTCACCGGCACTGGTCGAAATGAGAAAGCATTCGCCGAGCGCCGGATCGTTCTCGGGATGGAGAAACCGCTGCATCACCCGCCGCTCGTGCTGATCGTCTGACTCGGCCGAAGCTACCAATTGGTCGCGCTCCAAGCCGCGCATGATGCCAGTGAGTAGCGCGATCTTGATTTCGCGCGTGGCATCCTTTTTGATGAGCGCCTTGCGGACGGCTTCAACGTCTTTAGGCGATTTGACGAAGACAGCGATTCTCGAACCCGGGTCATCCGCCGCCAGCTTACCGGCGTATTTCACGATCGCTTCGGTAACGTCGGGCTTCGTTTCCACCCTTAAGCGTTTCGTTGCCGCATAGCGCTTGGCAGTGACTTCGTCCTGGAGATCGGCTTGCTCCAGCGTAAATCGATCGGGCGAATCGTCGCCGCCCGTAGCCGACATGCGAACGACGCACAGACGGTTTTCGTTTCGCTGCGTTTGGTCACCTGCCTGTTGAAAGTCGGAGACTGACTTGAGAAGTTTCTCGAAGGGCTTGGAGAGATGCGCTTCGTCGAGCACCAGTAGCGAGTCTTGTCCGAGCAAGCCGGCTTCGAGTGGGCGGCGTTTGTAGCTGCTGCGGTAGCCGGAGAAGAGCAGCGCCGAGCCAATGAGGTCGACCGTGCCGATGATGATGGCTGGCAGGGATGGATCGCGGGACCATTCGCGGTTGTCGGCCCGCTGACCGCGGAGAGTAGAAATGGCAGGCGGCTCTTGGGAGAAGATCTGCTTTTCTTTCCAATTCTCGACCAGTCTGTTCGCGAGTTCGCTCGCCTGATCAACAACTGTTCGGCGGTCGACGACATAGACCAACCGTGTCGGCACGTTGAATTTCTGGGCCCGGGCGATGAGCCAGACGGCCATCACCATCGTCTTTCCCAGCCCTGTCGGGAGATCGATGATGCCTGGCAGCCGGTTGTCGGCAAATTTGCAAAACAGCCGTTTTTGCCAGTTCAGCGGCGAATTGCCCGTGAGTTGTTGGAACTGCGCGGAAAAGTCTGCGGTGTTCATAGGGCGGCTAGGTTTCGCGTCTAAAATGCATTCATTGGCTGGAAAAGCGAGCGGGCATTAGATGGTCGACTTCGCCTCATAGAGTCGAAGCCCCGCTCCGAGCCTGGCAATCACGCGCTCTCTTAGCGCCGCCGGCTCGAGCACCTGGGCGTGCTCGCCGAAGGAGAGTATCCAGCTGAGGAACTCCTCGAACGACGAGAGTGCGAACTCGGCTAGTAGGCTGCCGTCGGCTTGTGCGGTCAGCCTTTGCGATGGGTGGTGCGTCCGTTCGGCTACGGTGCGGGCTACGGTCGGGCTAAAGCGCACGAGCACCGTTTCAGACTCACCGTCGCCTTGAAAAATGCCGAGCGAGCCGGCGAGGAATTCTTCCGCCGAAAAGTCGGCAGGGCGGTTGAACGGTAAGCCTTCAACCTTCGCAGCCGAGATTCGGTCGAGCTTGAACGTGCGGTTCGCTTCGTGGTCGCACGAGTAGGCGATCAAGTACAACGCCCGGTTATGCCAGTCAACGGCATAGGGATGCACGTCATAATAGGTCACCGGCTCAGTCGAACTGAGCGAATGATACGTGAGGACCGTCAACCGGCAGTCCTCGATCGCCCGGACCAGATCGTCGAGCAGCTCTCCCTTCTGCGAATAGTCCGCAAGGCCGTGCGACTTCTCATAGAAGGCGGCCACCAACTTGTTTAGGTAGCGGATCTGAGAATCGCCGAGCGCCGTCCGGAGTTTTTGGAACGCGCTCTGCGCGCCGCCGTAGAAGTACGTGCCAGCCAGCGGTTCGAGGAACTGCCTGCCGAGATATAAGGCAGCCACTTCCTCCAGCGTGAACCGCAGTTGTGGGATGGCGGCCGTGGGCTCCAGTTGCCAATGCTTGCGGCCATGACGCGAGACGATTTCCTGCAGCAGAAATCCGACGCCTTTGAGTGCGATCAGATCGCGGCGGATGGTCTTTTCACAGACGCCGGTCGCTTCAACCAGCTCGCGAACCGTGCAGCCGTCCTGAGCCGACGCAACGCGAGCCAGCAGTTGCCACTGCCGTAGCAGTCCCTGACTAGTCCGCATCGAACCGCCCCCCTGAAAGCCGTACCCAAGTGGGAGGCATGGTAGCACCCGGGCGACTCGATGCAACCAGTTTATGCCGGGTCGTGTCCAACGTTACAGAAGTACACTATCGATAGGCTAGTCAGCCTGCTCCCGCGGCGACCGAGAGAGGCTTAGGTTCCCGACGCTTGCCGATGGGGCCGCGTTCGGCTCATCGCTTCCATAGGCTCCTTCGGTGATCGGAACTGCCCATGATCGGCACTTCGTCGGGTGCAACTTCGACCCGCTTGGCCTCTGCAGGGGAAGCACTTTAGCGCTGGGCATGGGCGGGGTTTCCGCCACACTAGCCGCCTTTTCCACTTTCGTTTGACCGATTCAGTCCTCGTTAGCCACTTGCTTGTTCGCCTCCGCCAGTCGATCCAATTAGTCGAACAGACGACGATCGTGGGCCGACTACTTGAAGATGCGGCGACAATAGATGGCGTGATGGGGTGAATCTACGTTTTCGGCCAATGCACAGATTTGCGCTAGTAGTACCCTCGACTATGGATCATCTGTGCAAACGAACGAAGTCTCCCAAGTCGTTATCTGCCATCTAGATATCGCGACTCTATCTTGTGAGTGCACGATCACTTCAGAATCTATCGGCGTAGTTAGTCGCCGACTGCCGATGGTTAGGAGTCGGAATCGTTTTCAGTGGCGAACTCCATTAATCCAGCACACGGTTCCTTTCACTGGCCTCAACAGCTTCCTCTAGCCGCTTTCTAGTCGCACTGGCCAACCGGCCTAACCCCAATTCGCGCGCCAGAGACAGTGCCGGGTCATCACTCGCAAGTAGCGCTGGATGTTCACGGACCAGGCCGATTAGTTCAGGCATGGCGATATCATCAAGGCTTCGTCGGTCTTCCTCAGTCGGGTGGTATCGGAACGGAACGGAGGTCGGTATCGCCGACTCAGGCCAGTAAAAGGTTCCCACAGACTCTGTAGTGCAAGTTACGCCGCTTAAGAGTTCAAGCACCCTCTGCTTGATCCGGTGGCCGGTTCCCGCAAAGCCGTGCGCTCTAGCCACTTCCCGGACTAGCGCGTCATCGCGTACTGGCCCTTGAGCCGCGATAACTGTGAGCGCCATGCTGCGGAGCGTTTCCGAGTAGTCTACGTCGAAAAACCGTCCCTGGTTTGCTGTGGCGTCGCCTAGATCAGCGCGGACGTAGAGTCGGCGGTTGGCAGCGGGCACTTGCTCAGCGAACAATGGTGGGCGAGCGGAGTCCTGCACTCGTACAAACCTGTCGTTAACGTCTTGGCTTTCCGACTCTGGCGCAACGGTTTCTGGAAAAATTGGGTCAGAATGGTCGGGGGCAGTTATCGGCTCCTACAGCAGCATGGCGTCCGGAACGACCTCAGCCCGGACAGATTCGCTGGCCGACGCCTCTTGGCGTTCTTTTTCGATCAAGGAGTTCAGAGTACCGTCGAGCTGCTCGATCGCCGTGACCGGGTCGTACCACCAGTCCGTCGACCAAACGCGCAGTATCGTCCAGCCCAGGTTCTCCAGCACCTGCTGCCTGATCTTGTCGCGATCCCGCGCGACCGGAGAGCGGTGGTAGGTGGCGCCGTCGCATTCCACGCCGGCCAGGTAGGCGCCCGGTTTTTCCGGATGAACGATGCCCAAATCGATGCGAAAGCCCGACACGCCGACCTGGGTGTCGACTTGCCAGCCGCGCGCTTCAAGAGCCGCGGCAATGGCCTCCTCCAGCGGCGACTCATGCCCGCCCAAGGATCCTTCGGTCCGGGCGATGATTGCCTCCGGTCCTTTGTCGGCATATTCCAGGAACGCCTTCAGGTCATGCACACCACGGGCTTTTGAGTTCTCGGCGCGAATCTGGTCCGGCAAGAATGACGCGAACACGACCAGCTCTTGCCTTGCTCGCGTAATGGCGACGTTCAAGCGCCGCTCGCCGCCGTCGCGATTGATCGCCCCGAAATCGACGGGGAACTTCCCAGCAGCATCGAAGCCAAACGTGATGGAAAACATCATCACGTCGCGTTCGTCCCCTTGCACGTTTTCCAGGTTCTTCACGACGGTCGGCTCGATCCGCTCATCGGAAAAGAACCATTCCAGCTCCGGATGCTGCCGCAGCGCTTCATCAAGCATGTCCTGAATCAACTCTTGCTGCTGACTGTTGAACGTCACCACGCCATAGGTCAGCCGCTGGGCATCGGGCTTCTTCAGACACCGTTTCATGCGTTCGACCAGATCGGCGACGATTGCTTCCGCTTCGCGCCTGTTGGTGCGACTCTTGCCCCGGTCGTAAAT
>JAEZAS010000026.1 GCA_023430365.1 Planctomycetota bacterium | reverse complement strand
GAACGAGATTGTCGATGCGGGAGGCAACGAGTCTCCGGACAAGCCGCTGGAAATCACTGTGGGCAGCACGGTTAGCGGCCGGGTAAATCCGAATTCGTTCGACCACTTCAAGCTGCCGTTGAAAGCGGGTGAACGGGTCCTGATCGACTGTTAGGCGCAGCGAATCGACTCTCGACTCGATCCAACGCTCATCGTGCTGAACCCCGCCGGCAAGGAAATTGCGCGGATGCGGGACACGATCGGCGACGATCCGGTGCTCGACTTCACGGCGCCGGCTGAAGGAGCCTATACGATCAAGCTGAGCGACGCGGTTTATGGCGGTGGACAGGATCACGTGTATCGCCTGACCGTCGCGGCCACACCGTTTGTCGACTTCGTCTTTCCGCCATCGACGGTTCCGGGTAGCAACGGGCAGTTCACCGTTTACGGTGTGAACCTGCCCGGTGGTCAGCCGGCTGACGGCATGTCGATGCAAGGCATCCCGCTGCAAAAGCTGGTGGTCAACATTCCGGCTCCCGGCGACGAAGCCGCGAAAACCCAGCTCGCCGTCGGCCCGCTTGGCCGGCCGCAGCGGGCCTGGCAGGACGGATTCGAGTACCGCCTCACGACACCCCAGGGCCCCTCAAACCCGATCACGATCTACTTCGCTCGCGCGGGAATCGTGGCCGAAAGCGAACCCAACAGCGAAGCAGCCCAGGCCCAGAAGCTGACGCTCCCCTGCGAAGTGGTCGGCCAGTTCTATCCGGCCGGCGACAACGACTACTACCAGTTCGACGCCAAGAAGGGGGACTCGTACTGGATCGAAGTTGCATCGCATCAACTGGGCGTCGATGCCGATCCATTCCTCACGATCCAGCGCGTCACGAAGAACGATCAGGGAGTGGAGCAGGCTAGCGACATCGCACAAATCGATGACCCGCAGGAACGGCAGGCCCAGATTGGGAGCGATTTCGACACCACCAGCGACGATCCCTCCTACAAGTTCACCGCTCCGGAAGACGGCGTCTACCGTGTGCTGGTGCGCGACCAGTTTGGAACTGCCCGCAACGATCCGTCGATCGTGTATCGTCTGTCGATCACGCCCGAGCAGCATGACTTCCGCCTCCTCGCTTCGACCGATCCACCCAAAGCGGGACCTCCCAATAACCAGCAACAGACCGCGCTCGCCCCCTTACTCGTGAAAAAGGGAGGAACCGCGCTCATTCCGGTGAAGATCGAGCGCCGACACGGTTTTGACGGCGAGATCACCATCACCGCCGAAGGTCTTCCCGCCGGCGTCACGGCCGCTCCGGCAATCGTCGGTGGAAGCATCGAGACAGCATCGCTTGTGCTCTCCGCAGCGGAGAACGTGACGGCTGGCCTGGCGCCGATCAAAGTCGTCGGCAAAGCCACCATCGGCGGGCAAGAGGTTGTCCGCGAGGCCCGCTACTGCGAGACCGTTTGGGGAACCGCGAACCGTCAACAACAACTCCCCGAGTTCCGGCTGACGAAGAACCTGCAATTGGGAATCGTCGACCGCGAGATGCAACTCGCCGTCGTCAGCCCGGCCGAGGACAAGGTTCTCGAGACCGCCTTGGGAGGCAAAGTCGAGTTCCCTGTGAACGTGTCCCGACGTGGCGACTTCAAGGAGGCTGTCAAATTGTCGGTGGGAGGTCTACCGAATGAGATTCGCCCGCCGGAGGTGAACGTCGACGGCGGCGCGGCGCAGGCGACCTTCTCGATGCCGCTGAACCAGCAGAACATCAAGCCGGGCGTCTACACGTTCTATCTCCGCGGCGAAACCAAGCTGAAGTTCGTCCGCAATCCAGAAGCCCTCGCCGCACTCGAAGCGGAGCAGAAGCAGTTCGTCGAAACGCAAAAAGGGCTTCAGCAAGCGGCCCAAGCGGCCGAGCAGGCCCGCAACCAGGCGAATCAGAAGGCCCAGGAGGCGGTGAACGCCGTCAACCAGGCCACCCAAACCAAGCAGGCCGCGGCAACAGAGCAGCAACAAAAGGCCGCGGCTCTCAAGGCCGCAACCGACAAATTGAAGCAGGCACAGGAAGCGGCCGCCAAGGACGAAGCCAATCAGGCTCTCAAGGACGCGGTCGCTCAGACCACAAAAGAACTGGAAACCGCCACCGCCCAGGCCAAGGAGGCCGACGACAAGCTGGCTGCAGCCGACAAGGCACTGACTGAAGCCCAGGCCAATCAAAAGGCCGCGGAAGAGGCGAAGGTCAAGGGCGAAGCCGATCTGAAGGCCGCCCAGGAAATGGTCACCAGATCGAACCAGTTCAAGCAGCAGCTCGACCAACGCGTCAACCAGGCGAAGCAGCAGAACCAGCCCAAAGACGTTCCGCTGGTCCTTGTGTCGACGCCCATCAAGCTGCGCATCGCATCGGCCCCGTTCACCGCGACCGCGGCGGCTCCGCTGACCATCAAGGCGCAGGAAAAGCAGCCTCTCGTCGTGCCTCTGACCCGGCTCTACGGCTTCGATCAGCCGATCGAGGTAATCTTCGAACCGCAGGGAGTTCCCGGCCTGTCCGCGGGCAATCAGAATGTTCCTAACGGCACGAATGAAGCCAAATTGGAAGTCAGCGCGGCCGCCAACGCCCCACCAGGCGAACACAAGTGCAACCTGAAGGTGCGTGGCCGCTGGAACAATATTCAGTCGGAAATCAACGTCCCCGTCATGATCAAGGTCGAACCGGCGGCTGCTCCGCAGTAGTCGCCCCAGCCAACTGCCCCGCACATCGGGGCCCAGGATTGCCCAGCAACCTTCCCGCCAGGATCCTCCGTATGCCCCGCCTGTTTCCGCACATTTCTCTGCTCGCCGCCTTCGCCGTTTGCGCGCCTGCCTTCGCGGAGGATCCCAAGCCCCTGCAAATCGCTGAGGTCAAGCACGAAGGGGACGTCGATTTCGAGAAGGAGATTCTGCCCGTCCTGCGGCGGAACTGCCTGGCCTGCCATAGCGCCACGGAAGCCCAAAGCGACCTCGTGCTCGAAACGCCGGAGACCATCCTGAAAGGTGGAAGCGCGGGCCCTGCGGTCGTCGCCGGGAAAGGCAGCGAAAGCCTGCTCTTGCAGTTGGCCGCCCACCAGCAAGATCCGGTGATGCCGCCGACCGACAACGATGTGAAGGCCAAGAACCTCACGCCGGAAGAACTCGGCCTGCTCAAGCTGTGGATCGACCAAGGCGCCAAGGGAGACGTGAAAAGCCTCAACGGCCCGCTTGCCTGGCAGCCCCTACCTCCCGGCGTGAATCCAATCTATGCCGTGGCCGTGACCGCCGACGGACAGTATGCCGCCGCCAGCCGGGCCAACCAGATCTTCGTCTATCACCTGCCCAGCAAGCGAGAACTCGGCCGCCTGACCGATCCCTCGTTGCTCGAGAAAGGGATCTACACCAAGCCGGGCGTTGCCGATCTCGACCTGATCCAAGCGCTCCGCTTCAGCCCTGACGGCCAGTACCTGGCGTCGGGCGGCTATCGCACGGTGAAGCTCTGGCAGCGGCCGGAAGGTGGCAAAAAGCTCGATCTCGCGGGGCTCGAAGGGCCCGCCCGGTCGATCGCTGTGAGCGTCGACGGCAAACTGGCCGCCCTCGGCGAAGAATCGGGCAAGATCAAGGTGTTCGACCTCGCCACCGGACAGGTCGCCAAGAAGCTCGAAGGGCACTCGGGCGCGGTACACGGACTGGCCTTCACGGCCGACGCAGCCCGTCTGGTCAGCGCCTCGGCGGACAAAACTTTCCGCGTCTGGAATCTCGCCGACTCGACGCAGATCGCCTCGATCGAAACGCCGGCTCCGCTGGGCGCTGTCGCGCTCGTAGCCGACGAGAAGCAAGTCGCCACCGGCGGCGAAGACAACATCATCCGCCTTTGGGATCTGCCGACCGCCCAGCCCGCCGAAGCAGCGAAGCCGGTGAAAGAAATTTCCGGCCACGGCGGCCCGATCACCTCGCTGGTCGCGATGCCGGGAGGCAAGCTGCTCTCGGGAAGTCGCGATAGCACCGTGCGGGTTTGGGATCTCGCCGGCGGCAGCGCCCTGCACGCGGTGAATCACGGCGCTCCGGTCGAAGCGGTCGCTCTCCGCCCCGATGGCAAGCGATACGCCTCGGTGGGCAGCAACAACACGGCCAAGCTCTGGAACGCTGAGAACAATCAGCAAGTCGCCGAATTGAAAGGTGACTTCCGCACCGCCATCAAGCTCGGAGAACTCACTCGATCGCTCAACCTCGCCAAGAAGCAGGTCGAACTTGCCAAGAACGACCTGAACGAAGCGCAGAAGCGCAAGACCGCCGAGGAAGAGAACGACAAGAAGTCGAAGGAAGCGGTCACGACTGCCGAGAAGGAGTTCCAAACCAAGACCGAGGCTGCCAAACAGCCGATGGCGGACAAGGCCGCGGCGGACAAGGCGCTCGAAGAGGCAACCGCCGCCAAGACGAAGGCTGACGAAGAAAAGAAAGCTGCCGAAGAAGCTCAAAAGGCCGCTCAAGAAGCTCTAACCAAAGCCCAGCAGGCCCGCGACGAAGCCAACAAGGGCGAGGATGCGGACGCCAAGGCGGCCGCCGAGAAAGCCTTCCAGGAAGCTGAAGCCGCGAAGAAGAAAGCGGACGAAACCAAAACCGCCGCCGATAAAGCGGCTCAGGACGCTCAGAACGCCTTCAACCAGGCCGACCAAAAGGTAAAGCAGCTTCAGCCGACCTACCAAAAGGCGGTCGATGAACTCGCCGCCGCGGAACGGGCCTTCAAAGCGGCCCAGCGAAGCGTCGAACGCGCCGCCGAATCGGTCAAGAAAGCCACCGAGGCGATTCCCGGATTCGAGAAGATCGTCGCCAGCTTTGAAGAAGTCGCGAAGGCGCGCGAGGCCGAGTTGCAAGCGGCCCAGCAAGCGGCTCCTCAGGCTGAGAAGCCGATCAAAGCCTGTGCCTTCTCCCCCAGTGGCGATGTCCTCGCCACCGTCGGCGAAGATCAACTGATCCATACTTGGGATAGCGAGACGGGAGTCGCGATTGGCGTCCACCCGGGCGCGAGCGCCGCGCTCAACGTGGTCGCGTTCGCCGCTGACGGCAGTGCGATCACGGCCGCCGCGGACAATTCGGCTGCCACGTGGAGCTTCCCAACCGAGTGGACGCTGGCCCGGACGATCGGCAATGTCGACGATCCTGCGCAGCTCGTCGATCGCGTTACCGCTTTGGCCTTCTCCGCCGATGGAAAGACGCTCGCCACGGGGGGCGGCGAACCTTCGCGCAGCGGCGAGGTGAAGCTTTGGGATGTCGAATCGGGTCAGCTCAAGCTCGCTCTGAAAGAACCCCACAGCGACACGGTCAACTCCGTGCAGTTCTCGCCCGACGGTCAGCAACTGGCTACCTGCGGCGCCGACCGCTTCGTAAAACTGTTCAACCTCGCCGACGGAGCCTTCGTCCGCTCGTTCGAAGGACACACCCATCACGTCCTGAGCGTCACCTGGCGGGCTGATGGGCGCGTGCTGGTGAGCAGCGGCGCCGACAACGCCATCAAGGTCTGGGACGCCCGTACCGGCGATCAGACCCGCACGATCCAGGGCTTCGAGAAGGAAGTCTCCAGCGTGCGCTTCTTCGGCGAAGGGGATGCGGTCATCGCCGGCGCCGGGGATCGCAAGGTGCGGATGATCAACTCGGTGAACGGCGGCAACATGCGCGACTTCGCCGGCATGACCGACTACGTCTACGCAGCCGACGCTTCGGCCGATGGCAAAACTATTCTCGCCGGTGGCCAGGAGAGCGTCCTGCGAGTCTGGAACGATCAGGGACAGGTGATCGCCACCTTCGAGGCCCCGAAGCCGCAAGAACAGACCGCGGCGAAGTAAGCGAGAAAGAAGAAAGAGAGCGTCACCGACAGCGTCGCCTTAGCGCGGCGCTGGGTCGCTCGGCTCGCCTGTCGTGGCCCAAGCGCTCGCTTGGGCCGGCCTGCCGTAGTGGTATCCCTGGGCAAGCTTCACTCCCAGGGCCCGGCAGTAGTTGGCTTCCTCGGCGTTCTCAATCCCCTCGGCGAGGATCGTAATGCCTGCGTCGTGCGAGACCTGCACGAGCGTCGCCACGAGCCGCTGCCGCGTGGGCGCCGCCTTGTGAATCGCTCGCACCAGCGACATGTCGAGCTTCAAGTAGTCCGGCGGGCATTCGACCAGCTCGACCAGCCGCGATTGCCCGGCGCCGAAGTCGTCATAGGCCAGCGACATTCCGAACGCGTTGAGCGTAGCTCGCAGTTCTCGCATCACCTGCAGATCGGCGATCGCGCCTTCGTGAACTTCGAGCGTGATCGTCTGCCAGGGAAACTCCGCCCGCAGTTCCTCGAGCGAAAGAATCAGGTCCTTCTGCTCCAGTTCGGCGGGATGCGTATTCAGAAAGATGTTCGTGTTGCGGCCAAGGTTCGCCGCTTCCAGCATCCCCAGGCGGCGAAACAACCGGCTGAGTTCGCCTTGCATCCCTAATCGCTCCGCCATGCCGAACATATCGCGCGGCATGGTCAGCCCAGCGAGGGGACTTCGGCCAAGCACTTCGTAGCCGATGACCTGACCGTCGTTCATGTCGACGATCGGCTGATAGTGAGGCAGCGCTCCGCCGTCTTCGAACAAACGGTCGAACTGCGTCAGCAGCGAGATCCATTCGTTGGCAGTTTCCGCCCGCGTGGAACCATTGTCGCGATGCGCCTTGCGGCGAACCCGAAACTCCGCCTTGGCGAAGTGCACGATGTCGCCATCCTGCAGCGGACACGAAGCGATTCGCTCGCCGTTGCAGAACGTGCCGTTCGTGCTGCCCAGATCGGTCAGCCACAGCACTCCATCGCGAACTTCCAGCTCCGCGTGCAACTTCGAGACGGCCGAATGGTTCAGAAACAGCGGCAAGTCGGCCCTTCGGCCGACGCGGAAGGGAAACGTCGCGATCGAGACCTCGCGCAACGCTCCCTGCTCGTCAAGAAAGCCCTCCAGCATCCAATAGGAAAGCTCGCTCTGTTGCCCGAAACCAATCATCGCACTTCCGCCCCTCCGAGTGACGTGTCCTCCCAAGGCTAGGTCCAAGATCGGTCCCAGGAGGGAACCGGGGGCCCCGCTCCGGGTGAAATTACTCACATGCGCAATCCCGCACCGACCAGCCCAGAGCCCGGCGGTTCGGTTGCAACGGATTTGAGGGCGCAAGCGGCCAGTCGGTTCGCCCGGTGCCGGCGCCGGCCTATCCCCCGCTTGCCGATGGCTCGTCCGCCGAACCGCGCTGGAGCCGTAGCCGCAGCAGGTTCAGCGCCTGCTTGGCGGCCCGCGCTTTCAGAATGTCCGGATGTCCCGAGTACGGAAATGTCCGCAACTCGACTCCCCCGGCATCGGCAATCGCCACGTCAAACGACCGCTCCCCCCCTGCCCCGCTTCCTTCCAGCGGGAACGGTCCGACGGCCAGGCAGAAGTCCACCTCCGGCGACCTGCGCCCCATTTCGGCCAGCTCGCGCAGGAAACTCGTCTGCATCGAGTCCAACGCTTTCATCCCCGGGCGAGACGGCGGAGCCTCGAACCGTGGCAAAACGCTCCCCATCTGAAACACGTCGCGCACATCGCCGCATTCGCTAAGCCAGTGACAGATCAGTCCGCCGGTCCCGGACTCGACGACCGACAGACGCTGGCCCCGCTCGCGCAGCAACCGCACGACCGCATGCTGCAATTCGTCGTCTTCTTCGCCGAAGATCAGGTCGCCGAGGCAGGCGCGAATTGTCTCGATCGTCGATCCCATGCTTTCGCGAGCGGCTTCCGGAGTTTCACCCTCCGCCGTGATGCGCAGCGTGATCGTGGCCTTGCTCACGGTGATGCCGACCGTCGGATACCGCCCACGGGCGATCAAGTCGGGCAGCATCGCCTCCAGATCGCTCTCTCCCACGCCGAAGCATTTGATGCGGTAATGGGCGATCACTTTCTTTGCGCCGACCATCTGCCGGATCGCTGGGCTGATCGTTCCCTCCCACATCTCCCGCATCTCAGCGGGCACCCCAGGCAAGCAAAAGATTCGCGCCGGTTGCTTTCCCGTGCGCGGCACGTCGAGGTCGATCCCCGGCGCCGTGCCGTGCGGATTGGGAATGATGCGGCTTCCCTGCGGAAATTTCGCCTGCACCAGGTTCGTCGCCGGCATCTCGCGGGCCCGGCGGGCGAAGATCGAACGAATGTGCGCAAGGGCTCCCTCGTCCTGCACCAGTTCGACACCGGCGAGCTCGGCGAGCGCAAACCGCGTCAGGTCGTCCGCCGTCGGTCCCAGTCCGCCGCTCGACACCACGATGTCCGCCCGCTCGCTCGCCTGGCGAAAGACCAGCACATTGCTCGCCAGGTCGTCGGCCACGGTCGTATGAAACGCCACCGGCACGCCGATCTCGTTCAGCCGCTGCGCAAGCCACTGCGTATTGGTGTCCAGCCGCTCGCCGCTGGTC
>JAEZAS010000020.1 GCA_023430365.1 Planctomycetota bacterium | reverse complement strand
GGGCGCTGCTGCTACTCGTTGACGGTGGCGCCGTCGCCGGTGCCGTTCAAGGCTACCCAGGTGGTCCACTCGATGGACTTGCTGAGCGCGGTGACGGAGCTGTCGCCGCGTAGGGCGAGCACCGTTCCGCCGGAGTGCAGGCTGCTGGCTCCCGGCCATTCGGTGTTGAGGCCCCACATCGTCGTATAGCTGGGGGCGTAAGAGTGAGGCGACGCGCGAAACCAGGTGGGGTCCGACATTGCTCCACTGTCGTCCGGTTTCTTGTACTTCGATTTCGCGGCTTCGCCCGAGTAGGCTGCGTAGAGAAAGGCTGACCGGAACATCGCCTCGCCTCCGCGGGAGCGTCGCTTTCCCGTTCCGGATGTATTCATCCCGCCACCCTTATACCCATAGCTGTCGCATTCCGCGACGACGATGGTGTTCGAGGTGCCGTCGACGATCGTCGCCATCGAGCACGCCCGGCTGGGAGCGAACAGGCCGGCATAGTCGCCTTCTTGCGGCAGCTTGGCGAGCGGGCCGCTGGCGGCGGGCTTGAGCGGCGAACTGGCCTGCCATGTGTAGCCCTCGCTGCCGGCATAGTTGGTGTGGGCGATGTTGTGTGTGTCGGCCGGCTGGTCGTAGCCGGCGTCCGAGGGACAGCGCAGCAGCTTCACCTTGGCGCTCACGATCGGCTGGCCCCACGCCATCAGCTTGGGATCGACGGTGTCGTAAAGATTGCCCTGCTCGACAAACGGCAAGACCGACGTGAGCCAGGTGTGGTGATACGCTCCGCCCCCGGGCCGATCGAGATAGCCCGCCAGCGGAAAGCTGAGCATCGTATCGTGGTAATTCTGAAGCCCGATGCCAATCTGCCGAAGGTTGCTGGAGCAGGACGATCGCCGGGCCGCTTCCCGCGCCGCCTGCACTGCCGGCAACAACAGCGCCACCAGTACGCCGATGATGGCGATCACGACGAGCAGCTCGACGAGCGTGAACCCAGCGGAGCCACGGCGCGGAGGGGAATTCATGGGAGGGGAGGGAGCAGAAAACATTCAGGCGAGGGCGCGGCATCCGGCAAGTTCAAGACTCAAATCACTATAGTCGAGCCCAGCCGAAAAATCTCAGAAGCCGCCGAAAGCCGAGGCCGGGCAGACTTTTAGTTGCGTTCGCCCCGGTATCGACAGGGCTGGGCGAACGCTAGTCCCGGCCCCGTGGGCCCTATTTCGGTGGCCCCAATGCCCTTCCGTGGTATGGCAGTTGCCAGCATATCCCTGCATCAGAGTTGGCCGCTTGGGGCAGGTAATTGCTCGGGCGGCCAGTGTTGGTTAGCCCAATGCACGGCGACTTAGGCGCAAGTGCGGCCGGAGGCGCTGTGCCTACTGGAACAAGGAGCATGAAGATGCCGATCGATACCAGAACGCACGGGATCATGGACTACTTGATGGGAATCGTGCTGATCGCCGCCCCGTTCCTGCTCGGCTTTGCCGACGGAGGAGCCGCCATGTGGGTGCCGATCATCCTGGGCGCTAGTGCGCTGGTCTATAGCCTGATGACGAACTACGAACTGGGTATCGTGCGCGTGCTGCCGATGCCGGTTCACTTGGCGCTCGACGCCATGAGCGGTGTGCTGCTGGCGATCTCGCCGTGGCTGTTCGGCTTCTCGGAACAGGTCTGGATTCCGCACGTGCTGTTCGGCCTCCTCGAACTCGGCGCCGCCGCGATGACCCAGCGCAGCCCGACGTTCGCCCACGTTGGCTCGCACAGCGGCATGCACCCCGGCGGTCGCCTGTAGGCCGGGCTACCGCGCCGCCTGCTGCTGTTAACCCAAGGTAGGGTGGGCCGATTACCGCCTCGCACCGCGAGACGGTTCAGGCTCACCCTTTTTGCTGCGCTGATTGGGGCCTTGGTTGTTGTCTCACGCAAAGCCGCAAAGGAAAGGAAAAGATCAGCAGAACGAGCGCCTGCTTTCCCTCTTCCCTCTTCCCTCTGACCTCTCTGCGCCTTCGCGCCTTCGCGTCTTTGCGTAGAAAAAACAACCCGCCCCAAACCTACAAATTCGAAAGCTCGCTCCGCGGATCGAGCGCGTCGCGCAGGCCGTCGCCGAGCAAATTAAATCCGAGTACGGTGAGCGAAATGGCGATGCCCGGAGCGATCGCGAACCAGATGTTGCTGCTCCAGTAGTCCTTCGCCTGCGAGAGCATGCTCCCCCACTCGGCCGCCGTCGGATCGCCGCCCAGCCCGAGGAACGCCAGCCCAGCGACTTCGAGAATCGCCGTCCCGAGGCTCAGTGTCGCGAGGACGACGACCGGGCTGACGAGCGCCGGCAGGATGGCGTGTGTAAGAATGTGGCCGGTCGTCGCCCCGAGCGCCCGGCTGGCGACAACGTATTCAAGCTGAGTCACCGTCAGCACCGTCGCCCGCACCTGCCGGGCAAACGTCGGCACGTTGATGAGCCCCACTGCGACGATCACCGTGAACCAACTCGGCTGCCACGCGGCCGCGAGCAGCAGGGCGATGAGGATGCTCGGGAACGCCAGGGCCACATCGATCGACCGCATCAGCAGGGCGTCGGTTCGCCCGCCAAAATAGCCGGCAAGCGCTCCCCACGGTCCGCCAATCATCACGGCCATCAGAATCGAAACCACGCCGGCCACGAGCGACAAACGCGAGCCGTGAATCACTCGCGTCACCACGTCCTTGCCCAGCGCATCGGTCCCGAGCCAGTGTCCCGCCGAAGGCGGAGCGGCGACCTTTCCGCCTGCCGCTTGAATTGAATACGGCGAAACGACGTCAGCGAGTATCGCCGCGAGCACGAACACCAGCACCAGCCCGCCCCCCAGCCAAAGCGACCCCTGCCGCCACAGCCGTCGGCTGAAGCGATTGGAGTCGAGCTGCGCGGTCGTCACCGTGGCCATGGGAAAAAACGCTCAGGACAAACGGATTCTGGGATCGAGCCAGACAAACAACAGATCGAGCAACAGGTTGATCGAGACAAACAACGTCGCAATCACGATCGCGGCTGCCTGCACCGCCACATAGTCCTTGTCCCGAATCACCGCGTCGGCCAGGTATTGCCCCAGCCCAGGCCAATCGAACACCGTTTCGGTCAGCACGGCGCCCGACAGGAGCAACCCCACCTGCAGGCCCGCGATGTTCGTAATCGGCACGGCGGCGTTGGGCAACGCGTGTCGTAGCACGATCCGCAGGAAGCCGGCCCCTTTGGCCTTGGCAGTGCGAATGTAGTCGGCCGACAACGTTTCCAGGACGCTCGCACGCGTGATGCGGGCGACGATGGCTCCCGGAATTGTGCTCAGCACGAGCGCCGGCAGCAGCAGGTGCTCGATCGCCTGCAGGAACAAATCGAATCGGCCACGCAGCAGCGTGTCGACCAGATACAGCTCGGTGATCGGCTCAAAATGGAAGAACGCGACTGGCGGCAAGCGCTGCGACGTCGGCAATCCGGTGAACACCGAGCGCAGCACCAGACCCAGAAAGAACACGGGGATGCTCAGTCCCAGCAGCGCCGCAATCGACACGATCCGGTCGGCCCAGCGGCCACGGTAGATGGCCGAGATCGTCCCCGCGGCCACTCCGAGCGGAATCGCCAGCAGGCAGGCGGTGAACGTCAGTTCGACGGTGGCCGGAATGCGCTGCCGCAGTTCGGCGTTCACCTTCACGTTGGTGCGGGCCAGCGAGTTGCCAAAATCGCCCGTCGTGATCAATTGCCAGAAGAAGTCGCCGAGCTGCACATAGATCGGTCGGTCCCAGCCGTACTGCTTTTCGAGGGCTACGATCTGCGCCTGATTCGGATGATTGCCAAAGCGGGCCCGCAGCGGGCTGCCGGGAATCGCTCGCACCGCGATGAAGACCAGCGCAACGGCGACCACGATGGTGATCGCCGCCTGCAACAGCCTCCGCAGCAAAAATCCGATCACGGAGCGACCTCAAAATGGGCCTGCCGCAAGCGGACCATGCCGGTCGGGTGAAGCTCGTAGCCCCGCAATCGGCTCGACATGGCGGTGCGGAGCTTCGTGTGCACCAGCGGCACCACGGGGGCTTCGTCGAGCACGATCTGCTGCGCCTCGTGATAGATCGGCAACCGCTTGTCGGGTTCGGTCTCCTGGCGGCCGGCGAGCATCAGTTCGTGATAGCGCTCGTGACGCCACCGCCCCAGGTTGCTGCCGCGCTCCGCGATGTTGTCGGGATCGAGCAGCGTGTAGAGGAAGTTGTCCGGATCGCTGTTGTCGCTGTTCCACCCGGCGATGGCCAGTTCGTGCTCGCCTCGCTCGAGATGTTCGAAATGCTGATTCACATCCCGGCCGACGATGTTTACCCGAATGCCGATCTCTCCGAGCGCATCGCGGAGGTAGCCGGCCACCGGGAGAGGCTGCGGCAGGTACGGCCGGGCCTGGTTCATCACCGAGAGGTTCAACCGCAGCGGCAATTCGAACCCGTGCTCTTTCGCGGCCTCTTCGAGCAGAGCCCGCGCTTGCGCGGGATCGTAGGGATGGCCCTTCAATGCGTCGTCGTGCCCCCACATCGAGGGCGGGACCATACTGACGGCGGGCTCAGCGTGGCCGGCATAGCCGATCTCGACGAGCTTGTTCTTGTCGATCGCCTGATAGATCGCCCGGCGGACCTTTGCGTGGTTGAGCGGCGGTTTTTCCGTTTGCAGGCTCAGGTAGGCGACGTTCATGCCGGTCTGTTCGGCGACGTTCACTTGCGGCAGGCTCGACAAGCGCTCGAGCTCCGTCGGAGCGAGTCCCTCGGCGATGTGAATCTCGCCTCGCTCCAGCCGCTGGGCCCGCGTTGCGCTCTCCTTCACCGGCACGAACACCAGCCGCTTCGTTTTCGGCGGCCCGCGCCAGTGGTCGTCGAACGCTTCGAGGAGCAATTGCTGGTCGCGCGACCATTTCACCACCTGGAACGGCCCCGTGCCAACCGGGCGATCGCCGAAACCGGCTTGGCTTTCCTCGAGGGCTCGGGGCGAGACGATGCTGGCCGGAAACATGGCCAGGTTCGGCAGCAGGATGGCGCTCGGCTGTTTCAACTGAAAGACGGCGGTGAGCGGATCGGGAGTTTCGATCGCTTCGATCATCTCGAAGGCCGGCTTGTACGGCCGGGCGGGATCGAAGAGGAGCGGATGTTTGTCCTGCAGCAAACGTTCGAAGGTGAGCTTCACCGCGGCCGAGTCGAAAGCATCGCCGTTGTGAAATGTCACGTTCGGCCGCAGCTTGAACGTCCAGGTTTTGCCGTCCTCGCTCGTGGTCCAGCTTTCAGCCAAGGCGGGAACGATGTCGGTCGTCGTGTCGTCGTAGGTGACCAGCGTGTCGAACACGTTGGTCATCACGTGCACGGCTTCGGCGATGTCGGTGTTGATCGGGTCGAGCGTCGCCGGATCTTCCGCCTGGCCGTAGATGAGCGTGTCGGCGTCTCCTGAACCGCTCGACCCACGACAGGCGGGCAGCAACAACGACGCGAGAAGCAGCAGTCCGAGAGCAAGCCGATGCGGCATGGGCGATCCTTGCGACCGTGGGCGGCGGGGAAGCGACACAGAACCGCAGGCCATTCTAAGGAGTCCGCCGCGCCACGCAAACCGGCGAAGCAGCGAGGCCGAAGCGAACCGCCAGCCCGCCGCGAGAGCGACCTATTTCAGGCTGCTGCGTGGGGCGCGCGACATCGGATCGCCCGACGTAGCCGGGATTCGCATCCCGGTCGGCGACGGTACCGAAGCGGGCGGAGCAGGGGGCGGATCGTCGTCGTCGCTGCCGGTCGAGAGCGCTTCGTCGGGAGCGGGAGCTTCCACGATCGCCTGCGGCACATCGGGCAGCAGCGCCGGATCGAAACCGGCGTCGTTCATCGCCATGTCGTCCTGCACGTAGTTCGCCTTGGTGTGCTCGTGCAGCGGCGAACCAGGAGGAGCCGGAGACTTCCAGACCACTCCCAGGTCCGGCCGGCGCTCGGCGGACCAGCGCGAGCGGTTCTCCAGGTCGAACTCCAACGCTTCCTCACCGTCGGGCGTTTTCACACGCAGAAAGACCACATCGGGCCGCGGATAGCAGTTGTCCGCTCCGTCGAACGTCAGCTTCACACCATCGACCGACGGAACATCGACGAACTCAAACACCGGCGAATCGGGCGCGGTGAACAGGATGCTGCGATTGCTCCGCACATCGACATCGAGCTGATGGGCAGCCCCGCCCCGACGACGCATCTGGTGCAGGCCGTGCTGGGCGACCACCGTGACGTGATCGAGATCGATTTCGACCCGGCCGAACCATTTGGGCTTCAGGATGGTGCCCCCTGTTTCGATCAGCCGGCCACTCACGGCCAGCAGGCCCTGATTCCAGGCCAGCTTGAGCGGGCTTTCATCGGGCATCGAGACGAGCGTCGCCTCGCCGCGGGCGATTGTCCGGGTCAGGCCGATCATCAACTGCGGCGCCATCGCCGATTCGTCTTCCATCGTCATCGTGTCGGTCATGCGCCGCGGCGACACGTAGAACATCGCCACCTGTTCGTGCACCGATCCGCCGTAAGTGCCCGTGTCTTGCACGGTGAGCACCGAATCGGCGATGTCGATGCTCTGCGCCGGCTGCAAGGCGATCAGTGCCCAGCCGAACGATGGCTCCGCCGGAAGCTCCATCCGCAATGCGACGCCCGAGATCGTCAACCGCGAGGTCGCCGTGCCCGAGAGCCGGATCATTTGCCGCTGCTCGGCCGACGTCGTCAGCCCAGGCTGAAACACGATGCGGGGACGGAAACCGGCACCGGCCCGAATCGCCAGGCGCGACGAGCTGATCTCGAACGGCTTCTCGATCAAGTCGCCATCGAAGTGCAATTCGATTTCGTTCACGCCAAGCTCGGCCGCCCGCCGACACGCCGCTGCAAGCGAACCAACGGTCTCGACCGAATCGACGACGCTGGTCTCAGCCCGCGGCTGAACGACGAGCTTGGTGACCACCGGCTTCGTCTCGGTGGCGGCGGAGGTCGCGCTGTTGCCGGCCGCGCTCGATGTGGTTGTCGGATTTCGGTCGGTGGTCGCTGGTGGCGAAGCCAGGGGCAGGGTTGCCGCGCTGCTCGCATCACTGGCGGGAGAGCCTGCAATCGGCGGGCTGGGAGCTGCGTCCTCGCTCGCGTCGTCCACGGCGCCAGGGAGTGGCGTCGTCATGGGAGTCTGCGGATTCGAGGAGGGCGAGCCGTCCCCCGCGGTGACCCCCGTCAAAGCCTTGGGGCTTTCCAGGGGAGGACCACTGCGCCGGAGGCTGCGGTCGGGATTGTGGAGTGGCCGCGTCACCAGTTCCGACGCGGCGCTGCCGGTATTGGCGGCCGGCGGAGCGGTGCTGATCGCTGGTTTCGTAAACGTGGGTCGCAGCGCAACGTCGGCGGTGCTCGTGCTTGGCGGCAGCAGGGCGTCGAGCACAACGAGAACCACGCCGAGCACGATTAGCGGCACGGCGATCGGCGCCGCGCGGTCCCACAACGTTGGTGGAGCGGCGGGAGCGACCCACGCCGCTTGCTTCCGGCGGGCGAACTCGAGGCCCAACTGATCGCCGAGCGACACGATCTCCTGGATCAGCAAATCGGGCGACTGCTGCCGCTGCGACGGACGCTTGGCGAGCATGCGCGCGACCAGCGCCGCCACCTTCGGATGAAGGTCCGGGCGGAACAGACGCGGATCGGGTGGATCGTCGCCGTTGTGCCGCAACAGTTTTTGCAGCGCCGTGCCGTCCGGGAAGGGGGGCCGGCCGATCAGCATGAAGTAGAGCGTGCAGCCCAGCGAATAAATGTCGCTGCGAACGTCCGCCGACCGCGGATCGCGCGCTTGTTCGGGCGAGATGTAGTCGAACGTGCCCAGCGTCACGCCGCTTGCCGTGAGGTCGTCCGAAGACGACTCCACCTGGTGCAACCGGGCCAGCCCCATGTCAACCAACTTGACCGCGCCAGAAGGCGTGACAAGCACGTTCGACGGCTTGATGTCGCGATGCACGACATCGCGGCTCGAGGCGTGCGAGAGGGCCTCGGCCACCTGCAACGTGAAGTTCAGAGCCGAGTCGACCGAGAGCGGGCCATCCCGCTCGACCAGGTCGCGGAGGTTCACCCCGTCGATGAATTCGAAAACGATGTAGTTCCAGCCGGCATCCTCTCCCACGAAGTGGACGCGGGCGATGTTCGGATGGTCAAGGCGGGCGGCGCTTTGGGCCTCGTTACGGAACCGGCGGATCGTGTCGTCGTCCGTCTGATCGCGCGAGAGCACCTTAACCGCCACGGTGCGGCCCAATCGCGTGTCGGTGGCCCGGAAAACGGCCCCCATGCCGCCTCCCCCGACGAACTCCACCAGCTCGTAGTGGTCGAGTCGCTTGCCGATCAGCGTCTGGCCGAGGTGCTGCGGCGTGAGAATGAGGGGCGGGGCCGAATCGGAAGCAGGAGACGTCTTGGAAATGATCGTCTTTTCGTCCGGCGTCGCGCCGGTGGCAGCGTCGAACGGAAACTGCGTTTGCGGAGTCGTAGCGGTGACATCGGAACCAGGCGCAGAAGCTGGCCGTGTGGCAGCAGATTCCGCTGTCCCTGTGATCGTCTTGGAGCCCTGTTCGCTAGGCATCGAGACGTAGCCTGCCACCAAGGTGTGGAAAGTGGGTTGTCTGCCGCTCAACACGAGAGAAGCGAGAGTCGCGCGGCAATTCAATTCAAACGCCCGTCATGGGCACAGTTGTCTCCCGAGAACCGGAAGTCACTAGAAAACTGGCGTCCTTTCCGCCCAATTCTAGTCGGCCCGGAAAACCCGGTCAATCAAATAAATCTTTTTGCTTGTTCGACTTACGCTGACACCAGGGGTGCCAGCAGCGGGTAGTGATCCTGTGGTTAGGGACGCCCTTTGACCAAGCGTCCGCATCTAGGGTGATCCGTTGCCCGTTGCTGCCCAAACTCCCTTCTGTGTGCTCGGCAGCTGGTATCGTTACGGGAATTTGCCAACGCCATGCCATTTGCCGCAAAAGGCAAGAGGCGACGCCCCCTTCGCAGGCTCACGAAATTGTCGTCCCCCCAATTTGCGGTGACAGACTGCTGGCACTTGCTGCGGTATTCTGTGCAACTGTGCACTAGGCCCAGTGAGTCCATCCAAGGGGAGTGAAATAACGCGGAGCAAGCCGCGAATGGGAATAGAAGTGTTTTGCGGACTCCGTTTTGCGGGTTAGGGATAAGGCAATGTGCGGGACAGCACAGGGGCAGGTTTCCTAGCGACATGAAAAAGGGTGAGATCATGAGCTCAGACCTGTCGGCGTATCCTAAGTCCTGTAGTGAAGAAGCTTACTTCCGTTTCGTTGATGCTCTTTCCGCCCTGCATACGACCGACGGACTGGTCGACGCGGCGATTGCTGTATCACTCCATGCTCTCGACGACGTCGATCCGCAGTGGGTCCGCGAGGATATCGCGGCCCTGGCGGAACGAGTGCGGCGGCGGGTCCGGAATCCAACCAACAACGCGCTCCTGGCTCATTTGCACGAAGTGCTGTTCGAGGAGGAAGGCTTCGTCGGCAACAACCAGCACGAGCGTTTCGCTCTGGGCAGCTACTTGCCCGCCGTGCTCGCCACGCGGAGCGGCTTGCCGATTTTGCTTTCGCTGCTCTACAAGGCCGTCGGCGATCAGGTGGGGCTGCAAGTGGAAGGGGTGAATGCTCCCAACCACTTCCTGGTCCGCGTCGTCACCGACGAGGGCCCTGCGATCGTCGATCCCTTCTTCGGCGGAGCCTTGCTCTCGCGCGAAGAGGCTTTCCGTCGCCTCGAACAGGTGTCGGCCCAGCCGGTTCCACGCAACGACCTCCTGCTCCGTCCAGCCAGTCATTCGCAGTGGATCGGCAGGATTATTGCCAACCTGGTCGCTGTGTTTGCCGCAGACAATCGCCTCGACGACCTGGCGGCGATGCTCGAATTGCGCCAGGCGCTGGAAGAGACGCTGCTCTAGCTTCGCAGGCGGTGAGCAACCTGTCGGTCATTGAGCCACCGGCAGGACGTGGCTAGAGTGAGGTGGGGCAGCCGGCCACGGCGCCTGACCCGCCCGAACCTTTTGCCACCGCCCTGTAAGCTCATGTCGCAGCCACGCGTTTTCTTGGAATGGACCTGCGCCCGTTGCGGGCGCAAAGAGCAATCGGGCCGGCGCGAGCTGATCGATCGCCTGCGCGATTTGGGCATGTTGCGGCGGGACGACGGCCGCGATATCGGCTTGTTGCTCGAACTGGCTCGTTCCAAGTCAGCTGAGCTGAAGTGCCCGGCCTGCGAGTCGCCCGGCTATCTTCCGCAAGAGACCAGCGGGGACGATTTCGACGATCTTCCGCCGCCACGCCCCTGCATGGCCTGCGGGGGGATGATTCCGCCCGAACGCGTCGAATTGTTTCCCGAATCGGACCTGTGCGCCGGATGTCAGGGCAAGGTCGACCGGGGCGAAACGTTCAGCGGCGACGACTATTGCGAGCGCTGCGGCTCGCCGCTCGTGATGCGCAAGTCGTCGGCGGGCGTCACGCGCTACCAACAGGTCTGCCCGCAGTGTCGCCGTTGACCGGCCGATGGGCGACTTCGCTCATCGCCCGCCACAGTGTTTGCAGGATTGCCGCCGTCTGAGGCGGAGGGGCCTGCCGGGCATAGGCCAGCCGGCTGTAGATCTCCGACAGTTGCCGGGCCGGCACATCAATCGTCGGTTGATAGGCGGCCAGCGACTCGCTGAACTCATGCGGCGTCTGCCCCTCCTCACGAGCAATCGCGAACTCGCGTCCCCAGGCCTGTAACGCCTCAAACGAGTATTGGACGAGCTGCGGCGGTGTCATCCGCGTGGCCTGACCGCTGACGAAGGGGTTGGGAAAATCGCGAAACGTCTTTTGCGGCGCCGCTACCGAAACGTCCTGCGGCGAGCTGACATCTTTCTTCTCACCGCCGAACCAGCGAGCCCACAATTCGCTCAACTCCTTGAGCAATTGCTGCCAGGCCGCTTGCAACTCGCGCCGGTACTTCCAGGCGAGGATCGCAGCAACGATGGCGAGCGCCGCGTAGAAGGCGTAGCGAAGGAGATTGCCCAGATTCGACATCGCCTGCTGGAGGATCGGCGGCGATCGTGCTGGCGATGGCTCAGACGCTTGAGATTGCGCGGCCGACTGTGTCGGGCGACTCCCCTGCGATGTCGCGGCCCGCTCGCTGCCCGCCGAATCGCTGCGCTGCATCGGCTGACCGTCATCGGTTTGTGAGGTTGGCTGACGGTTGTCGGCATCCGCGCGAGACGATTCCTGTTTCTCGCCCGATTCAGACCCCGAGGAACCTGATTCTTGCTTGCCCGAGGCGGAACCGGTTTTTCCATTTCCACCGCCCCCCGACTTGTCGGATTCACCCGTTGCACCATTAGACGAGTCGCCACCCTGCCGTTCAGATTTCCCTGAGGCGTTCGGCTCGCCGCCGGAGCCGCTCTGTCCCTGATTTTCTCCAGAGCGTTCCGCCGATCCGTTCTCGCTGGAGTCTTCGCCGCTCGTCTTGCCGGCTGCCGATCCCTCTATGTTCTCCGACTCCGTTCCTTCGGAGCCGAAGCCCATCCGCGACGCCGAGCGATCGGGGGAGGTGAACCGGCCGATGCGCTGCTGCACTGCGTCGGCAACGCTGTATTCCGGCGCCGGCCGGGGGAGCAGCGCCGCGGCGGCGAGCAGCCCAAGGATCATCGCCACCCCGACGCCAAGCCACGCGGCCGCCATTTCGACCGGCATTTCCAATTGCCGCTGGCGGATGTACCGGCGCAGGCCCAGGAAGCTCGTCGTGAGCAACAGGCCGAGTGCGCTCCCCACGTAAATCACCAGCATCCAGAACGCAAACCGCCGCCCGGCGGTGTCGGAGACGGGGATGAAGAACTGTCCTAAGCCAAACAGCGGCAGCGCCGCCACCGAGAAGTAAACGACCCACCGGCCATGCGCCGCCGGCTGATCCTCGTGCTGAAACAGCCGCCGCCAGCAGGCAGGGCGAGCTGGCTTTTCGACCGCCGACGCATCCACTGCGGAAGCTGCGGGCGCAGAGGCGGCATCTCCTGCGCCGTTCTCGGGCGCCAGCGGATCGTCCCAGCCCATCGACTGCAGGAGGCCTTGCCCGGTGGTG
>JAEZAS010000504.1 GCA_023430365.1 Planctomycetota bacterium | reverse complement strand
CCCCAAGCCCGTCGTCCTGGAACCGGAACCAGTGGCCGTCGAACCCCCGCCACCGCCACCGCCTCCCAAACGGGAGAAGAAGCAGCCCAAGCCGCTACCGATGGCCGAGGAGCAAACGACCACAGCGGTTGCCCAGCGGCCCGACCGTCCGCGACGGTTCACCTGGGAATCGCCCGAGATGTACTGGGAAGATCGCTCCAGCAGCGTGAACGGCAACAACCACGCAAAGGAATAGGCAACCCGCGTCCTATCCAATCGCTCCCAGGGCCGGGGCGTAACACGCCCCGGAGAACCGCGCATCACCCCCGCCATTGCGATAACTCCCGCCGACCGCCCTTTCCAAAAACTCACCCAAACACCGGTCAGTTAAACAACTGTCCACCTCTCCTTGCCTCGCGCCGCGCGGCCTCTTACGCGTACTTCCGCAACCCGCCCTCGGGCCCTGCGGCTGGCCACGTGGCAAACCTTGATCGAATCCGCCGCGGTTTTTCCGGTGTTTTCGTTACAACCGGTCCCGGCGGACCGGTTTTCGGCGGTGTCAGGACCGTCGTGCACGGTCCCTCTGGTACGACTGACCAAAGTTTCTAAAGTCGTCCGCCCTGCTGATACGAAACTAACATTCGGAAGATGACTTCCGCACGGCACACGACCGTTGCAGTCCCCTCGCGGATTGCAAGAGTCGTACGCCTTGCGGCAACGACTCTCTCCAGGGGGGAATCTTGCAAGCAGCAGGTGGTTGCCGCCGCCCGTTGCATCCAAAGACTGTCGCAGTCCGAAGACCCACTCGGAAGGCGCACGGTTTCTGCACGCTTCCTTTCTGCCGTACGACGCCGAGTACTGGCTACCCGCGGTCTCTGGTGTGTGTGCTGCAGCCTTCACGAGTGTTTTGCCGCCTCGCGAAATGTTGCTCGCCCACTCGCAAGCCGGATGCCCGGGCAGCCGATGTTGGTTGATAAGGCGCGGATCAGAGGGAACTGAGCCCAAGCCACCATGGACAGGACGTTCAGCCCCAACCCAGTGTTTGCAGACGCCAGGTAATTCCCACAGCCGGTGAGAAGGATCGAACGCACCGGGCGTCGACAGACAGGGGCTCCAACAACGAAGTAGCGGCTCCTCACCGCGAACGTTGTGGCAACGAGTCAACGAGAGTGTATTGGAGAGCCTGCGATGAAGGTCTTCACAACTGGACAGGTCGCGAAGATCTGTAAAGTGGCCCCGCGCACGGTCAGCAAGTGGTTCGACTCGGGACGCCTGAAAGGCTACCGAATCCCCGGCTCGCAAGACCGACGCATCCCCCGCGAGTACCTGATTAAGTTCCTTAAGGAGCACGGGATGCCCCTTGGCGACCTCGAAGACGAGGCGATGGCCAAGGTGCTGATTGTGGCTCAAGATCAGGTGCTGATCGAGAACCTCAAGCGAGAGCTGCCTGTCGAGAAGTCGTTCCGCGTGGCGGTTGCCGCCAGCGGCTTCGAGGCTGGCATTCAAGCCGAAAGCTTCCATCCCGACTGCATCATCACCGACTTCTCGATCGGCAAGGTCGAAGCTCTGCAAATTTGCCAGAACCTGCGCAAAAATGTCGACTTCTCCGAGACGATCCTGATCGCGCTGCTGCCAGACGACGGAAGCCCGATGAGCTTCGATCGTTCCGCGATCAATGAAACGTTCAAGAAGCCGTTCGACGCCAAGCTGTTGGCCGAACGTCTTCGCACGCTGATCGGCAGCAAGAAGGAACTCGTCTAAGCAGCTCGCGTCCAGCGAGTCCTGCTTGGCCCAACGAGCTTTCGCCGCCACGCGAAAGCGAGTCGAGTTCCCCTCTCCCCTTGGGAGAGGGCCACGGTGAGGAAGCGTCGCACGCCACGACGCCTCGCCCCACCAGCCGTCGCCGCACCAGCGGACGCTCCTCGGAGCGTCGCCCAAAACCTGAATGACAATAACCCGTCGCGGATGACCCCCGCGACGGTTTTTTGTTTCTTGACCACCAACCGGAGCTCTCACAAAAAGACAGTTTCGCCGAAAATTGTCTTGACAACGCTCCTCGCCAAAGCGGATCATTACCGAGGAACAGAGTTGGGGTGCCTGCACGAATACTTTTCTGGCACCTACGGGGTTCCCCTCATGATGCGGTGGCTTCTGGCGACGTGGGTCGCCTGTGTGGCATGCTTTGCGCTCGGCTGCGGAGGCAGTGACGGTCGCTATCCCGTTTCCGGTGAAGTGACGCTTCAGGGCCAGCCGTTGGCCTCGGGCGCCATCATCTTCGAGTCGACCAGTGGCGGTCGTGGCGGCGCCACGATTACCGACGGCAAGTACTCGATCCCTGCTTCTCAAGGCCTTCTTCCTGGCGCCTACACCGTCCGCGTCTCGGCGGTCGAGTCGTCGGCGGCGGCACCGCCCGGTCCTCCAGGACCCGAAGCTGCCGCGATTGAACGCTCCAACAAAGACATCGTCCCCGACGAGTTCAACTCCCGCTCCACGCTCAAACACGAAGTCGGCCCCGACAAGCCGACCGAGTTCGATATCACGATCCCCTAGGACCGTGCGCAGTTCGCAATTCAGTAGTCTCCTCTCCCTCTGGCTCGCTGCGCAAGTGCGCGGCGAGGCAGTGTCGTTATCTATTCTTCGAGGAACCTGGTTATGCGCAAGTTCAGGAAGTCGGGCTTCACGCTCGTAGAATTGCTGGTCGTCATCGCCATCATCGGAGTTTTGGTCGCGCTGCTCCTCCCCGCCGTGCAAGCCGCTCGCGAAGCCGCCCGCCGCACCAGTTGCGGCAACAATCTCAAGCAGATTGGCCTCGCCATGCACAACGCCCACGACACCACCCAGACCCTGCCCGCCGGCATGGGGCCCTATGGCTGTTGCTGGGGAACCTGGCAAATGCTTGTGTTCCGCTACATGGAACAAAACAACGTCGTAGATCTCTACCAGAACTGGGGGGGCAACGATTCGATCTATGGCGATGGCCCCGCGCCGCAAAGCGGCGGCACTTTCCCACGCTATGGTTCCGCCCCGAACACGACCAACATGACCACCAAGCGCTTCAAGGCCTTCACCTGCCCCAGCGACATCAACAACTCTCCGTTCGGCGGCCTGCAAAACCACAACTACGCGGCCAACTGGGGCAACACGACCAACGGCCAGGGCACCTATCCCAGCACGACGGTAACCTTCCAGGGCGCTCCGTTCGGAGTGGCGAAGAGCCAAAACCCGGGGGAACGGATGCGCGGCGAAACCTTCGCTGCCATCACCGATGGTCTCTCGAACACTCTGATGGTCAGCGAGGTGCTGCAAGGTCAAAAGAGCGATCTGCGCGGTTTCACCTGGTGGGGCGATGCGGCAGGATTTACCGCCTACGAAGCCCCCAACACCACCGTACCGGACCGGATCTACACCGCCGGATACTGCAACAACGAACCGCTGCAAAACCTGCCCTGCGCCGTCGCCGACGGCAGCAATCCCAGCCGCTTCTCGTCGCGCAGCCGGCACCCCGCCGGCGTCCAGTCGGTCCTGTGCGATGGCGCCGTCCGCTTCACCGCCGAGACGGTTGACATCAATGTCTGGCGGGCCATGAGCACCACCCGCGGCGCGGAAACCTTCGCCCTGCCGTAAGGCCGAACCGTCGTCACAGCGAGAATCCCCAGCGGCCCTCTTCCAATCGGAGAGGGCCGCTCTTTGCGCTGTGCCGTTTGGCGGCTGTGAGCAATCCGCCGGAAGTTGCGCTAAACCACTTGACAGTTTTCGCTCCTGCAGACACCATCGTGAGTGCGTATAGCGGCGCGGGTACTTGCCCATCTCGGATCGCAAGTACAAGGGACACGCGCCATGGTTCGGTGTTGGTTTTTCATTCTCGGTTGCCTTGCCGTTTCCGCGCTTGGATGCGGAAATTCGAGCGGACGGTACCCCGTCTCCGGGGACGTCACGCTCAAAGGTCAGCCACTCGCCTCGGGCGCCATCATTTTCGAAGGCGCTGACGGTTCGCGCGGCGGCGCGACGATCGAGGACGGCAAATACTCGGTGCCCACTGAGCAAGGTCTGCTCCCAGGGACCTACACCGTTCGCCTCTCTGCGGTTCAATCGCAGCAAATGGACGGCCCGCCTGGCCCCGAAGCCACGGCCCTCGAGCGCACCAACCGCGACCTCGTTCCTCCCGAGTTCAACGCCAAGTCGACGCTCAAGCTCGAAGTCGGCCCCGACTCGCCCTCCAATTTCGACATCGCGATTCCCTGATTCGCGATCGCTCCCGCTCGCACATCTGCTCTCCCACACCGCGTCCCTGTCAATGGACGTACCGTCAGCTTTCGTTCTTTCATACCTGAGGATGGTCTTATGCGCATGGATCGGAAACTGGGTTTCACGCTCGTGGAACTGCTCGTCGTCATTGCCATTATCGGAGTGCTCGTGGCGCTCTTGCTCCCAGCCGTTCAGGCCGCTCGCGAAGCGGCCCGCCGAAGCAGCTGCAGCAACAACCTGAAACAGCTCGGTCTCGGCATGCACAACGCCCACGACACGCAGCTGACTCTGCCCGCCGGCGTCGGCCCCAATGGCTGCTGCTGGGGCACCTGGCAAGTGCTCATCATGCCCTACGTGGAACTGAACACCGCCTATGACCGCTACGAGAACTGGGGCGGCAGCGACACCGTCTACGGCGACGGACCGGCGCCCCAAAACGGCAGCACGTTTCCCCGCTACGGCGCCGCTCCCAACTCGACCTACGTCAGCGGCAAGCGTTACAAGGCCTTCACCTGCCCGAGCGATTCTCCCAACGCTCCAACGGGCGGCATCACCAACCACAACTATGCCGTCAACTTCGGCAACACGACCACGACCCAGGTCACCTATCCCGGCACCACCGTCACGTTCCAGGGCGCTCCGTTCGGCGTGGCCAAGAGCAACAAGCCGGGCGAACGGATGCGCGGCCTCGGCTTCGCCACGATCAGCGACGGCCTGTCGAACACAATGCTGGCTGCCGAAGTGATGCAAGGACAAGGTGTAGATCTCCGTGGCTTCACTTGGTGGAGCGAGGCTGCCGGTTTCACCGCCTACGAAAGCCCGAACAGCAGTGTCCCCGACCGCTTCAACGGATCGTGCAACAACCAGCCGCTCCAAAAACGTCCCTGCGCCGCCAGCGATTCAACCAACCCGTCCCGCATGAGCTCGCGCAGCCAACATCCAGCCGGCGTCCAAGCGGCCATGTGCGATGGTTCCGTGAGATTCGTCACCTCCACGATCGACCTGGCCATCTGGCGGGCGATGAGCACGACCCAAGGCGGCGAAACCTTCGAAGTGCCATAGCCTGACAACAAAGTCGGGCTACAAAGCCTGACAACAAACGCCAGCGCAAACCCTCCTCCTCCCCTCTCTCTCCGGGAGAGGGCCAGGATGAGGGAGGACTGTCTCACCGATCGCACCACCACTCACTTCCGGCTCGCATCGGCGTTCTACCCTCAGCCGTCGAGCCCGGAAGCAAACCCGTTTTACTAGGGTGCGGCGACGAGTTCGGCGGCGCCTAAGTGGGTTTGGAGGAGGCGATTGACTTCGTCCCAAGGGACGATGGCGTTGTAGTTTGCGCTGTATTTATGGTTACTTGGTTCGTTACTTTGCAGAAATTCGCCCCTCGGATTTAACAATACCCCCTGCGGGGTAGAAGCCCGCTCGGCTTGCTCGAGAAGCCAGCGGAGGGAGAAGCGGGCCTTTCGCCACGGCCGGTGCTCATCCGTCGGCGGCACGATCCGCTGGCCGGTCAAGTCGCAGATCGGATCGGTGCGCCACATCTTGCGCGGGGGCTCGCTCGTTGTGGCTGGCGCCGGGGGTGGGGCGATTGCGGATTGCGGATTGCAGATTGCGGATTCGGGGGCAGCCGGCTGGGCCGCCGGCTTCACGGCTGCCTCAGCCTCGACTTCAGTTTCAGTCTCTGGCGTCTCGGCCTCAACGACGTACTCGGTACTCAGTACTGAGTACTCCGTACCCAGTACCGCCTCAACGCCTACTGCTCCCAACTCCTCCACCGGCCGATCCAACTCCTCCTCCACCATACCAACACCCGCTTCCAACTCCCCCTCATTCCGCATTCCGCATTCCGAATTCCGAATTCCCTCCGCCTCCCGCTTTCCGCCTTCCGCTTTCCGCTTTTGCTCCCCAATCCGCAATCCGCAATCTGCAATCCGCAATTGCTCCTTTCCAAACCACGGCCGCTCATAAAGCAACACCGTCGTATCCATCGTCTGCTTATCAATCTCGCCCAGCTGCCGATCCAGCCGCCAATCGCCATGCTGGCTCTTCTCGATCGTCTCCGTCCGCTGGCCGTGCTTCTGGCTATTGGACCGCTTCACCACCACGCTCGGCCGCGTCGACGCCTCCCAGGCGTCAGAAACCACTCTCCGCCTACGGGAGAGCTTCTCGAGCTGAATCCGACAGCCAAGCTGCAACTGCGCCTGCTGCGGAATCCCTTCGTACTGCTCGCTCGTCGCCAGGGCCATAAACTGCCGCACGGCGCAGACAATCTGCGACACCCGCTGCTGCGAGATGCCATGCTCCCTGGCCAGTTCCGCCTGCGACTTCCCCTCCAAAGTCGCCGCCCAAAAGATCCCCAAATTCCGCCCCCGCGGCACACGCTCAGGAAATGCAGCAACCATCGAAAGTCTCCGGCGAGTAAACAGTTGTCAGTTTTCAGTGA
>JAEZAS010000465.1 GCA_023430365.1 Planctomycetota bacterium | reverse complement strand
GGGCTTTGCTTGCGGCGGCGGTGCGGGGCGGTGGGGCGGGGCAAGGGAGTGGTGAAACGAGGGGGCAGCCTACGAACGCCGCGGCTGGAGGGGGAGGAGAGGACAGATCAACTGTATCCAAAACCGGTCCGCAGGAGAACGACATTGCAGGGGGCTGGTAGGTTCACGGGACGAAATGCGGCCCAGAGCGTTGCCATCGCGACCGGGACATTTGCAAGCTACGGACACCCGCTATCATGAGAGAACCGCTAGCGGAGGAGATTGGGTCGCAATCGGCCGGTGAGCGGGACCCCGGAGGAAACACCACATGGGAATGCTACAAGAGTTTAAGTCGTTCGCCCTGCGCGGCAATGTGATCGACCTGGCGGTGGCCGTGATCATCGGAGCGGCGTTCAGCGGGGTCGTCAACACGCTCGTCAGTGAGATGGTGATGCCGCCGATTGGGGCTGTCGCCTCCAACGTCGATTTCAAGGACGTGTACATCGGTCTGTGGAGCCAGAAGGATATCGATGAGAAGGTCGCCGAAAAGAAACTGCCGGCACTGGAGCCGGGCCAGCGGTACAGCCTGGCCCAGGTGAAAGAAGCCAGCCTGCCGTACATCGGCTATGGAGCGCTGATCACGGCGATCATCAACTTTCTCATTGTGGCGTTCTGCGTATTTCTACTCGTGAAGGGGGCCAACTACCTGGCGCGCACAGCGAACGTCACCCTGGGGCCGCCGCCTCCCGAAGCGCCGCCGCAGGAAAAACTGCTGGCTGAGATTCGCGACTTGCTCAAGGCCCGGCCTCTGTAGGCTGGCCTGCCGTTGTGCGGCTCTGATTGGAAGTTGTTTCTAAGTCTGCTTCCCGAAACACGTTCGCCTGCTCGCTGCGAAGGAATCTGCCATGGACCCCCGCAATCCCGGTTCGTTTCCGCCTGGCGGATCGCAGCCACCCTTCGGCCAGCCCTACGGCAACCAGCCATATGGTCAGGCGGGGGCTCCAGGCCAGCCGGCAGGAGGCTTCGGTCCGCCGAATCCCAACGCCTATCAGCCGCCCGGATATGGCGGCGCCTATGGCAATCCCTACGGCGACCCTCGCTTCTCGCCGCAGCCGCCGAAAAAGTCTCGCTTGTGGCTTTGGCTGCTGCTGGGTGGTGGCGGAATTCTGGCGCTGATGTGCTGCGGCTGCTTCGGTTTGATGCTGTTTGGCTTCAACGTCATCGAAGAAGAGCTGGAGGCTCAACTGCGGAAGGATCCGGTCGTTCAGGAGCACATCGGCGAGGTGGAGAGCGTCGAGTTCGATTTCATGAAGAGCATCGATGAGACGCAGAAGGAAGGGGGAGACGACGAAGCGCTCGTCTTCGAGATCAAAGGCTCCAAGGGCTCGGGCACGGTCATCGGCAGAACCGAAACCGGTCCGGACGGCGCGGAGCGGATGACTGGCGGAATCCTGCGCCTGCCAAGCGGCGAAGAGTTCCAGCTCACGGAGTGAAGCTGCCCCCCGCGCCGAAGCGCGAACTAACGCCGCTCCGTGGATTTTCCACCGCGGGGCCACCAATGGCGCATGCGTTCGAGCACCGACGTTCGCTCGGCAGGTTCGGGCGCCGGGGCGGCGATGGCGGCGGAAGGTTTCGGTCGCTCGGGTTTCGCCGCTGGCACGATCGGGAGATTTCCCTCCACCGGACCGGCGAGGCGTGCGTCTTCGAGCTTCACAAACTGCCGCAGAAACCGCGGCCAGTAGCTATCCAGGAATCGCTCGCAGTCCCCCACCTGGCCGGCCGCCAGTTGGAAGTCGGCGGCGGCGATGTACTTGAGCAGTTCGTCCCGCTCATTGTCCTCGAACCACAGGTCGTACACTTCGACGCTGTCGATCCAGACTTCTCCCTCGCCCATCAGGTCGAAACCGACTCGCAGATCGGTCAGCCCCGAAACGGGCAGGTCGGTGAGCGGGAAGCGGTACGAGGCCCAGCCCTTTTGCAGCGGCTTTAGCGCTCGGCCGTCTTCTCCCACGCCGACATTCGCCCGGCGATAGTAGGTCTGCCCATCGAGCTTGCCCTCTACGGCGAGGCGGAGCTTGGGTTGCTTTTCAGGATTGTCGACCCGAAGCCAGGCTACGACCGACAGGCGGCCGGTTGCCGGAGGGGCGAACGGCTCGCTACGCAGCCAGACGATCGGCGCGGCGCCGTCTTGTTTGCGCCGGCTGACCACGTGCAGCGATTGCGGGCTGCGATAGCCTTGCGACGGATCGAGTTCAACCGTGATCCCTTCGCCTCGGGCATGAACCCAGCCGGGGAATTCGCCGTCGACTAGTTCCATTTCGAACGAAGGATTGGCCAGCAGGTCGCGCGATTCGGGAGCACGCAGGGCGTTGGCCCGCTGCCGCAGGTCGCGGATGCGTTCGCGCAATTCGTCTTCGACGTTCTTGGCCAGCAGCACGCGCCAGGCGGCCACATCGGCGTCAGCGGAATCGACCTCGCCGCCGACCAGGTCGTAGGGCTCCATGCGCGTCGTCCAGGTCGACATGGTTCCGTCACGCGTGACGCTCGACTCCCGCTCGACCGCATACGGCTCAAAGTGCAGCGTCCGAGGAGATTGCCAGTCGAGTTCGACCGTGATGGGCCACGGTGAATCGTTGACCAGGTAGAAGTAGGTTTTGCCGTCCCGACGCAGCGTCCGCACCACAACCGGCTGCACGCGGCTGCCGTTGATGCGAGGTTCGACGGTGCGGAAAGGCTCCGGCGGCAAGCGGCGATAGACCTGCGCGAGCTCGCGGAGGGAGGCTTCCTGACCGAGCGGCAGGAGCCAGCCGCCATCGATGAGCGTGCGCGCGTCGAGTGCCGCGATGCTCTGCACAAACCGCTGCCGGGCCGCGGGGCCTGCGGGCGGAATTTGGGCAATGAACCAGGTGTGGGTGTTCTCCGGCCCAAAGGGACTCAGAGCATCGAACTCCGGCAATTGCAGCGGCGCGGGTTCCAGGTAGTGCATCGCGGCGCCTTGGCCCAGCGAGGTGAAGGCGGCGCTGAGCTCGGGAGCGTTGTTCCACGAGGCATGCAGCGTCTTGCCGAGCGTTGGGCTTCCCGCCGAGATGCGCTGCGGCCGCGGTAGGACCACAGGACCGGAGTTGTTGATCTGCGACAGGTCGAGACCGGTCGTGAGGAGCGCCTCTTGGGTGGCGGTCGTGGGGGGCAACATCGGCCGCAGCCATTGCTGCATTTGCCGACTCGCCAGCAAGTCGGCCGACGTGATGTACAGCTTCGCGCCCGGATGTCGCTGCTTCAAATCCTCGTTGAGCAGGTTGAACATCGCGCTCATGCGCTTGCCGCGCCACGCTTGCCAGGCCTGCGTTTGTTCGCCGGTGAGCAGTCGGGCTCGCAGGGCGATACGCTCCGGTCCGCCGGGCAGAGCGACGGCGGTGTCTTGCTCGAACTGGGCGAGCGTGATGTCGTCGAGGCTGTAGCTCTCGTCAGGCAGCAAGGTGAAGGAGTCGGAACCGCTATGCAGCGCCACGCCCGCGAACGACGGATGTTTGCCATAGCGATCGGCGAGTTCGTCGACGACGCGACGAACCGCTTGCTGCACGCGCGAATCGAGCGGGTTGTAGTACACGCCCATGCCGCGCCGCAGTCCGTTGCGCTCGCCCCAAGTGCGGCCGTCCGGTCCGATCGGCTCGATGCCGACGCTTCCTTGCGGATTGGTCAGCCGCATGGTTTCCAATTCGGGTAGCGGCGACGAGAACTGAATGGCCGGGATGACCTGAATGCCCGACCGGT
>JAEZAS010000441.1 GCA_023430365.1 Planctomycetota bacterium | reverse complement strand
GCCGAACGTCGTCGAGGTGCTCACCGACAAGCGTGAGTTGCCCGACCTGATGATGCGGTTCGGCGTCGTCGATGTGCCGACCGGCATCTCAAGTTTTGGCGGCCGGCATCGGGCCTACGTGAAGGTGCAGGACGGCTGCCTGCTGCGGTGCAGCTACTGCATCATTCCCCACATCCGCCCGCACGTGCACAGCCGACCGCTGGAGCACATCGCCGAGGAAGTCGCGCGGCTGGTCGACAATGGCTATCGCGAGATCGTCCTTACGGGCATCCACCTGGGGCACTACGGCGTCGAGCAGAATTTCAAGAAGCCGAAGGAAGAGTGGCTGCGGCTGGCCCATCTGGTGAAGCGGCTGGCGTCGCTCCCCGGGGAGTTTCGTCTGCGACTGTCCAGCATCGAGGCCACGGAAGTCACGCGCGAGCTGATCGGCGTGATGGCGGAACACTCGGACAAGGTGGCGCCGCACCTGCATATCTGTTTGCAGAGCGGATCGGACGTTGTGCTGCGGCGAATGCGCCGCCGCTGGGGTTCGCGGCTGTTCATCGACCGCTGCAACCTGGTTCGCGAAGCGCTCGACCAGCCGGCGATCACGACCGACGTCATCGTCGGCTTCCCCGGCGAGACCGAGGAAGATTTCCAGGCCACCTGCCGCACCGCCGAGGCCTGCGGC
Source organism: Planctomycetota bacterium (assembly GCA_023430365.1). Classification (GTDB taxonomy): domain Bacteria; phylum Planctomycetota; class Planctomycetia; order Pirellulales; family Pirellulaceae; genus JAEZAS01. The sequence goes on along the minus strand of JAEZAS010000441.1, from coordinate 8,943 downwards.
TTTTCGAAGATCCACATCTTCCCCTTCAGCGCCCGCAAAGGAACGCCGGCGGCGGAGATGACCGACGTAGTTCCGCCGCAAGTGAAGGCCGAGCGCCACGAGCGACTCGCCCAACTCGAACGCGAGCTGCGCGACCGCTACTTCGCCAGCCTCGTCGGCCGGCAACTGCAAGTGCTCATCGAAGGACAAAGCGACGCTCACCCGACCCGCCTGGCCGGCACAAGCTGCCGCTACGCGCCCGTCGTGCTGCCGGAAGGAAACTATCAGCCGGGCGAACTGGTCACGGTCACGGCCCAGGAAGCGCGAGACGGGCGGATATGGGGCGGTTGTGGACGTCCTGCTGGTAACTAGCAAGAGTGGAACCCCACGGTTCCTGATTGCCCTCTCTGACTAGGCATCGTACTCACAGCCACCAGTCGTAAGATGCAGAGCGATTCCAGGCTGTTTCTTGACGGTCAACCGTTCTCGATCAAAGAGGGTGAGATCGCTGCGGCGATCAGTGACCCGTACTGGTGCGATACTTACAATCGCGGCAACGGCAAGTCGATTTCCTGGGCGGTAACGATTAAGGGCGCGAGCGCTCCCCACGATTTCCAGCCTCCAAGCATTTACTTCGACGGTCTGCGGATCAACGTCGGGAATTGGCACGACCTGGTCGGCTATGAGGAGAGTTGGCAGGACCCCATCGACGAGGAGACCGGTGAGGAGTACGGAACGATCTACGTCCATGACCACCAGGGTATAGCAAACGGCAGCATTCGCATCGTTGAACGCCAGGGAGCGAACTTCCGCGTCGTTGCGGCCGGCGAGAATGAGGAAGGTCAGCGATTCGAGATTGATGCCGTGGCGGAATTTCTGGGCGTTAAAGTCCGAGGGTCCGAATTCGATACCAATAAAACAGCGAATGCCAGGCTAAGACAATTCCTGGACGACTCGAACCTGGTGGCTTCTCCCTTCGTGCTGAAGCACCAGTACCAGAGCGGCGTCAAAATGGGTGACGCGTTTTATACGCCGAGGACGGAATGACCGGCCGCCGTGCGAGCCTCAAGGCCCGTCATGAATAGAGGGCGAAAGCCACGGATGAAACACGGATCGAACACGGCAAGCAGGGAACTTGAACTAGCCACTCTTCCGTCCGTGTTGAATCCGTGTTTCATCCGTGGCCTGTTTCGAACGGAACTGTCCGAGTAAAGCGCCACCCAGGGCAACAAAACTATTCACAAACTACATCCAAGTTAATACAATCAAATCACAGCGAGGCGCGCCTACGCCCGGATGTTCTTTGACAATTCGACTCTTGCCACCCTGCGCGGAGTGTCCGCCCCGGCATTCAGGTAGTTACGAACGCTCAGGCGACGGGTTGGTGTTGATTTACTCGGGAGGTAAATCAACAAGTACGGGTCCCCTGTACCCGGTTTCGTGTTGCAAAACCCCTCAGGTAAATCAACACCCTGCGGGCAGGTAGGGAATCATTCGCGTTCCACCGCCACGCCAGAGCGCTAGCTGCGTCCGCCCTCCGCCCTTGCCTGAACCCTGACTCCTGACTCCTGACTCCTGGCCCCCGCCCCTGTCCCCTAACCTCTGCTCTCTGACCTCTCAGCCCTGTTCGGGCCCCAGCGCCTTTACACCCAGGCCGAACCGCGTAATATTTGCTGTTTCTGCGCCGGCTCGATTGAGGAGCAGTGCGACTTCCGCCCCGGACGGACCCGGGTGCGACGCGACCGCACGTAGCCGAGAAGGTCTTTTGGCGCTTGGCCGTTTCTTCACTCTCTCTCCGCAGGGGGAATCCGCATGACCTGGCAGCCTTCCAAGCAAGAACTTCTGGCACAGACGATCGAACACGTCGACATCAAGCGTCATAACGTCGTGCCGCTGGTCGACGCGATGCAGTCGATGGCCTTCAGCGCCCGTGACCTGGCCCGCGCCGCCGATATTTACGACCGCATGCTGCGGGATACCGAATGCGGCGTGATCCTGTGCCTCGCCGGCTCGCTCGTTTCGGCCGGCCTGAAGCAGATCTTCATCGACATGATCCAGAACCGGATGGTCGATGCGATCGTGAGCACGGGCGCCAACATCGTCGACCAGGACTTCTTCGAGGCCCTCGGTTTTCGCCACTACATCGCCGACGAGCAACTGAAGTCGGGCATGTACGACAACCAGCTGCGCGATCATGCGATCGACCGCATCTACGACACGTTGATCGACGAGGAAGAGCTGCGGATCTGTGACGAGACGGTGAAGCAACTCGCCGATCGCCTGCCGCCGCGGCCATACAGCTCGCGCGAGCTCATCCAAGAGATGGGCAAGCACCTGCAGACGCACGGCAAGAGCGAGTCGATCGTGCAGACGGCCTACGAGAACGACGTGCCGATCTTCTGCCCGGCGTTCAGCGACTGCTCGGCGGGGTTGGGCATTGTGGCCCACTACCACGAGCGCCGCGGCCAGGCCAAGACCTCGTTCGACAGCGCGAAGGACTTTTACGAGCTGACGCAGATCAAGTTGAACAACCCGGTGACGGGTCTGTTCATGATCGGCGGCGGCGTGCCGAAGAACTTTGCCCAGGACATCGTCGTTGCGGCGGACATCCTGATGCAGTCCGACGCCGGCGAGCACGAGTATCCGCAGATGCACAAGTATGCGGTGCAGGTCACGGTGGCTGACGTTCGCGACGGGGCCCTGAGCAGCAGCACGCTGAAGGAAGCCTCGAGCTGGGGCAAGGTCGACACGACCTACGAGCAGATGGTCTTCAGCGAAGCGACCGTGGCCCTGCCGTTGATCGCCGGCTACGCCTATCACAAGCGCGGCTGGGAACAGCGGAGCCTGAAGCGATTCGCCAAGATCTACAGCGAAGCGGAACAGCCGGTCGGCTAGTTCCGTTTCTGCTCGGGATCACGAAAACACGAAAACGCGAAAAAGACGGGAGGAAAGGGATGATGAGTCCCTTTCCTCTTTTTTGTGCGCTGGGTGCGTGAAGATCAGTAGCGAAGCGCTTTGCTTGGGATCACGAAAACACGAAAGCACGAAAAGGTGGGAGGAAAGGGTGATGGGTCCTTTTCCTCCTTTTGTGCGCGCCGTATAGGAATCACCCAAACCACGCAAGATGAGGTGAATCACTTCTCATCTCCTTTTTCGTGCTTTCGTGATCCGCCCGCCTCACCCCAGCTGATAAGGCGAGAAACCGACGTCGATGATGCTGCAGCCTTCGACGACGTTCAGCCCCAGGCTTTCGGCCCGCTCGATGAGTTCGGCGCTGGCGGTGCCGGGGTTCAGAAACAGCTCCCGGCAGCCGCGCTGGGCGATGTCGTCGAGCAGCGTGATGCCGACCTGGGGGCCGACGTACATCGTCACCCGGTCGATCGGCTTGTTGCCGGGAATGTCGACCACGGAGGTATAGACCGACAGTCCTTCCACTTCGCCGCCGCGGACGTTGACCGGAAAGACTTCGTAGCCGGCCATCTGATGGGCGCGGAGCGCTTTGTTGCTGTACTTGCTGCGATCGGCTCGGGCGCCAACGACGGCGCAGGTGGGCTTGGGCATGGCGAGGGTCTCCTGCCCGAATTCTAGCGCGCCAGCGGGCGAGGGACAGGAGCACCGGGAGGAGAGGCCAGAGAGTAGAGCTCAGACGGCGGAGGGCGGACAGCGAACCCAAACCTATCCTCTGCTCTCTGAACTCTACCCTCTGCTCTCTCCCCTTGCCTCATGCCGCGCCGTGGGACAGCACGGACGGGCGATCGAAGTAGTGGTTGGCGCTGCACGCCAGCGAGCGGAACTGCAGGGCGGGAACCATCACGGTCCCCCAGCGGGGCGACAGAGTCCGCGACCAGCTGGCGTAGTGGTCCAGCCGAATCGCGACGAAGCCGAACAGTCCGCCGCGGAATTCAAACAGCTCGTCGGGCGGCAACGGAGCCTGATCGCCGATCACCTGATAGGCGAACACCAGCAGGCCGCGAAAATGGGGGCCGAACAGACTCTCCCAGCTGGCGAGGCTCTTGAGCTCGTCGGCAGTGGACCAGTTTTTCCAGTACTGCTTCCGTCGCCCCGTGGGAAACTTGCGCCCCTTCACGTCGACCAGCCAGGAGCGGGACTGGCCCACGGGGGAGACGATGAAATCGGGGCTCTTGAGCGACTGGTGTTCGCCCAGCGAGCGTTTCGCCTCGTCGACGGCGACGTACGGTATCCGCCGAAAACGCAGGTAGGCTTCGAACGCCGCCTCGTAGATGTTGTCGCGCTTGGCCATCACGTCACCTCCGCCGCATTGTAGGAGGCGGGGGTGACAAAGGCCTGTCGCCGCTATTTAGCCGGCTAGAATCGCCTGGATGGCGTCGATCAGGGCCTGCGGGCCTTCGGCGAGCGACACTTCCGTCGCGGCCTGCTTCTGCAAGTCCTTGACCTGGCAGGTTTTGGCGTCGAGCTCCCGAGAGCCGGCGATGAGCGCCACGCGGAAGCCACGCTTGTCGGCATATTGCAGTTGCTGGCCAAGCTTTTTGGCGTCGGGAAAGAGTTCCACTCCGATGCCAGCGTTGCGAACGGCCGCGGCGAGGCCCAGGTAGTCGTTCAACCGGTCCTTGTCGAAGAAAGCCACGAAAACCGGGGCCGGCGTGCGGACTTTCTCGATCCGTCCCAGTTCCTCCAGAGCCGCCAGCAGCCGATCAAGGCCGAGCGACGCCCCAATGCCGGGCAATTCTTGCGAGGTGAACAGGGCCGCCAGATTGTCGTAGCGTCCGCCGGAACAAACGCTGCCGATGGTGGGCAGGTCACTGAGAAAGGTTTCGAAGATCGCTCCGGTGTAATAATCCAGACCGCGGGCGATCGATACATCGATCTGCAGAAACTCCTCCGGCACACCACCGGCCCGAGCACCAGCGAGGATGTCGGCCAACCGGTCGACGCCCGCTTCACCGAGCGGACTCCCTGCCACCAGCGAACGAAGCTGCGTCAGAATCTCGTCGTTCGAACCCTTAAGCTCCGCCAGCTTCAGGATCTGGTCCGCCTGTTCCGGCGAAGTCCCCGCCGAGGCCACCATCTCTTCGGCTACCTTTTCGCGGCCCACTTTGGCCAGCTTGTCGAGCGCCCGGAGTAATGCCGTGCTTTGCTCCGACAGGCCGACCTTCTCGAGCAGGCCGTTGAGGACCATCCGGTTGTTCACGCGGACCTGGAAGCGGTCGATGCCGATTGCGCGCATCAGGTCGTGGATGACGAGCGCGGTCTCGATATCGGAAGCGACCGACTTCGTGCCGATCGTGTCGAAGTCGCACTGCATGAACTCTCGATAGCGGCCACGCTGCGTATTTTCGCCACGCCAGACGCTACCGATGGCATAGCGCTTGAACGGCAGACCGAGCTCGCCGACGTGCTGCGCGGCAAATCGCGCCAGCGGGACCGTCAGATCGAACCGCATCCCCACATGACGACCGCCGTGGTCGTCGAAGTGATACATCTGCCGGTCGGTCTCGTCGCTTCCCTTGCCCGAGAGGATCTCAAAGTACTCGAGCGCCGGCGTGTCGATCGGACTGAAGCCGTAGCTGCGATAGACCCGCTGCGCGGTGGCGATCAGCTGCTCGCGCGGAATCATCGCTTCGGGCAGGTAATCGCGAAATCCTTTGAGGGTGCGGGGCTCGATCCGAGGCTTGCTCATGGGTGGCGTTCAATCGCTTCGCTGGTCAAAGCGATCTAGCGCGCCACGCCCATCGGCAGCACCGGCAGGCCCGCCGGTTTCGGCGAGCGAATGCTGCCGCCCCGCGGCGGCGGAAAGATCGCCTCGATGTACTCATACATCTGGTCAGGCGTCTCGAAATACTGCTCGTACGTCCAGGTATCGTCGTACTCGCAGGCGTCCGTCGTATAGTCACGACAGATTTGCGGCCGGGTTTCGTAGATGCCGCACAAGTGGTCATCGCGCAGGTGGCGACAGGTCGTGTGCACCAGCAGGTACCAGGTGCCATCGTCGACAAACACACTGGCCTGATCGTGCAGCAGAAACCAGCGAATCGTGTCGTAGTCGTTGCGCTCGGTCGGCGTATCGATCGGCAGCGCAAAGTACCGACAGCACTTGGCGGTGCAGTACTCGCACAACACCTTGCCGGGCGGAATTTCATTCCGCTTCGGCTTGGGAAGTCGCGGCAAACTCATCGACACAGCCTCCAGGTTGCTGGCCTGCAATCCAATCGCTTATTTCTTGCGATGGCGAATGCGAGCCCGCATGCGGCGCTTCTTCTGACCCAGCTTGCGACGACCACGTCCCGTTTTCTTCACACCCACCGGCCGGTCTCCTGACGAATAAAAATGGCTCTGGCACTCCCCCCAAGTGAGTCGGGGGACGATCGACTCTCAGCCAACAGACGCCAGGCGCAGGCCCGGCAGACTTGGCGAGACAAACCACGGAGTGTACCGCTTCGGATGTCCTTCTGGCAAGGTGAGATAGCTCTGGAGTGGGGCAGGCTGACGCTTCCGAGCCTGGCCGGAATAATCTCCAGAAGCGGCCAGCAGAAGCGGCTCCAAGTTGCGGCACTGAACCACACAACCCCATACTCCGACGACACTTACATGCCATCCTCTCCGCCAAGCTCACGCACCTTACCCTCGCGGGACTCCCTTCCGATGGGCGAATACTCCCAGCCTCTCCGCTGTCCGGGCAGGTCCTTGGACCGAATCTGAATTCGCGGAATGCCGGGCACCGATCAGGCGCGCCCGTTGCAACCGGTCCGCCCGTTCAAGGAGAGAGTGCTGGTTATGGTTGCCCAAGCGTCTGAGCGGATTCATGAGGCCATTCGTCGCATCTTCGATGAGGCCTGCCAGTCGGACACACCACTGAGCACCGTCGGTCTGCGGTGTACCGACCTCCGAGCCGACCCGGCTTGGAAGGCCGCCGAAGTCGACAAGGTAGGAGACGCCGTCCTGCGGTTGCTCGCACTGCATCTCCGCTCTGGGAGCCAGCAACCTGCCAAAGAATCCGAATCCTGATTGGCCTCCCTGCCTGACGCTTGCTCACCGTGTTGAGCCTTGCGACGATGAACGGCTCGTTGCTGGCTAGAGCATCGCTGCGATGCCGGGTCAGACGCATTGCAAGGCTGATCCTTCCATGGTCATCATTTCCGGCACCCGCATGGCGGGCAAAGTCGACGCCCTGCCTCGGGTCGGTTACGTAAGCACTCGCTTCTTTCACCTTTACTGGGTGCCGCTGATCCCACTCCAAAGCTTCCTCGTCTTTCGCGAAGACGACGATGACATCAACGGAGTGCCGCTCCCACTGCAATGGAAGTCGATCCTGGTGGGCTGGCTGCGGGGCGCCTCGTGGTTCACTCTGGCGACGGCCCCCTTGCTGGCGGTGATGACCTATCTCGACGGTCATCCGCTTCACGCAGCCGTTGCCCTGGGTCTGTGGGTGCTGGCAGCCGCACTGCTGCCGCTGCTTCACTTCTGCCGCGGCGTCCGGGAAGCGAGTTACGAGCGGGCGATTGCCTTGGCGGAACTGGCAGGGCTGTCGCGCGAAACCCGGCTGATGCTCGAAGTCGCCTATGGCCGCCTGAACGCCGACCAGGCCGAACGCGAATTGGTCCGCTTGATGGATGAGGAACGCCCCGCCGAACAGGCAACCTGGTGAACCGTCCCTGCCTGCATAGCTGAATTCGCCAGAATTCAGACGACCTGAAGTTGGAGACCCAGGTTTGTCTGAATTCTGGCGAATTCAGCTACGGGAATCGTCACACTTCCCAGTTGCTCTGGCCTGCGGTCCCCACTCTCGCTAATCTCCCGCCACAAATCGAGGCAACTGTCTACCGCTGCGCACTAGCCGCAGGTGCGCTACCGAGAAGCGTCGCCCAGGGAGGGGCCGATGAAGAAGCTGTTTTCACTCGCTTCCACAGCGTTCGCGCTGGCGATGGGCTGGTACGTGTTGCAGTCGGTTGGGGGCGGCGGTTTTCCTACGATTCCCTTCCTGATACCAAGCACGCCAGCCAGCCGTAGCGCGACCGATGTGCCCGTTCGGGCGGTCGATTCGATCCGTGTCGCGTCGTTCAACATCCAGGTCTTCGGCGAGCAAAAGATCAACGATCCCGAGGTGATGCCGATCCTTGTCGACATCCTCCGCAACTTCGACGTGATCGCCATCCAAGAGATCCGGGCCCAGCAGGACATCCTGCCGCGGCTGATCGCGATGCTCAACGCCGGAGGCCAATTTCACTACGACTATGTGATCGGCCCCCGCCTCGGCCGCTCGAACAGCAAAGAACAATACGCATTCGTCTTCGACTGCGCCACGATCGAAGTCGACCGTGTGCAGCTCTATACGCTCGACGATCCCGACGATTTGCTCCACCGAGAGCCGCTCATCGGTTGGTTCCGGGCTCGCGCCGGCAACCCTGCTTTCACCTTCTCGCTCGTCAACATTCACACCGATCCTGACGAAGTCGACCGCGAACTCGATGTGCTGGACGATGTGTTCTACGCCGTCCGCGATGATTCGCGTCATGAGGATGACGTGATCATGCTCGGCGACTTCAACGCCAACGACACCCACCTCGGTCAACTCGGCCAGATTCCGGGGCTCGTCCGAGTGATCATGAACGCCCCGACCAATACGCGCGGCACCGCGCAGTACGACAACATCCTGTTTCACCAGACGGCGACGACTGAATTCACCGCCCGCGGCGGCGTGTTCGACTTTCTCCGGCAGTACAACTTGTCGCTCGAGCAGGCGCTGAAGGTCTCCGATCACCTACCCGTCTGGGCCGAATTCAGCGTTTACGAAGGGGGACATCCGGGCCGCCTAGCTACGCGCCCCGAATCGGTCGAATATTAAGCCCCCATAGCCGGAAGCTAACACAGGATTATGCACTCGCTAGCGGCCTAAAAAGAAAGGCGTTCGCGTCCTTCTACAATTCCTTGAAACCCCTTCCAAGGAGATTGTTTATGGAACGCGAACGCTGGTTGGAATTGTACGGC
>JAEZAS010000282.1 GCA_023430365.1 Planctomycetota bacterium | reverse complement strand
CCAGCGTTCCTGCCATTCCGCCACTGGCTGGGATATCCAATGCCACCACAACGACTCCCCCGCTCTCCCCTGCAACCCCGACGGTCACGCCCCTGTCCCCCACCGGGGCCAAGGTGCCGACCACGCTGACCTCGAATTTCGCCGCTGGAGCTTCCTCGCCAGCGACTCCCGCTCCGGCAGCATCCGCTAGTGCTCCGGCGGCAACTTCGGCCCGGGTGATGGAGATCCGCAACAGCGTCCAGGTCTCTAAAGGGGCTGGAACGCTGCCGAACGATCATGGCCAGGTCTGGCGGGAGTATGACATTTCGCCCTACACGGGGCGATTCAAGGACGCTAAGCAACCTGAGCAGGCGATCATCGACTGGGTCCTCCGCGAGACCGGGACCGAGGCCTGGTTCACTCAGCCCCTGGGTGTCTTGAACGCGGACCGTTCCACTCTACGGGTCTACCACACACCAGAAATGCAGGAGCGAGTGCGCGACCTTGTCGAACGCTTCTTCGCCACGGCTGTGACCGAACAAACGCTCGTGGTCCGGGTGATCACGCTCAATAGCCCCGGCTGGCGAAACAAGGCGCTGCCGCTGCTCAAGCCGATCGACGTAAAGTCGGCGGGCATCGATGGCTGGCTCCTCTCGCGAGAGGACTCCGCCGTTCTGATGGCGGACCTTCGCCGGCGGGCTGACTTCCGTGAGCAAGGCGCTCCGATGCTGCAGACCGTCAATGGTCAGGAGGAGCTCATCGCCCGCACGAGGCCGCGGATGTATCCCAAGACGATCCGCCTGCGCCCCGATGTCTGGCCGGGCTTCGAAACCATCACTGGCCAGATCGATGAAGGGTTTCAACTGCAGATCAGCCCCTTGCCAAGCATCGACGGACAGCAGATGGAAGTGGCCCTGAAGTGCAACATCGATCAGGTGGAGCGGTTTGTGCCAGTCGGATTCGATGTCCCCATTGCCGGTCAAACTCAGAAGGCCGAAGTTCAAGTGCCGCAGCTTGTCAGCTGGCGACTGCACGAGCGGCTGCGCTGGCCGTCGGATCAGATTCTTCTGCTCAGCTGCGGTGTGGTGGCCAGTCCCGGGCCCGAGGCCGCGCGGCTATTCAGCTTTATCCGCCCCTTGGATGGTTCCAGCCGTGCTGACGCCCTGCTGATGATCGAAGTGAAAGAGGGGCCCGCGTCGGCTCACGTCACTGCTCCAGCATCGCCGGCCGCCCAACCATCGCACATCCTGCCGATTCAGCCGCTGCCGATGCAGCAAACGCCGGCGACCGCGACCCGACCCTCGGTCACGCCCTGGAGATTCTAAATGCTCAGCGGACACAGAGGGTTCACAACGAGCTTTATCACGGATGGCCCCCGGCTATCCCGGCGATCGGCGCTCGCCCTGCTTATGACGAGCCTATCGGCGGTCGGCTGCGGGGCTTTGCCGCGGTTTAGCAACCGCAACCCAAACATTCCGGCCGGCGCGTTGCTCGAAAACCCGATGTTCGTCCCAGCCGTTGATCGGGAGTTTCTGCATAACCAGACCGTCGACGTCGTCGACGACTATTTCCGCATCGAACGCGAGGAGCGCGTCCGCTTGATCGGTGGCATCCTGACCGAAGGACGCATCGATACTTTCCCGAAGGTCGGCTCCACCTTGCTCGAACCTTGGCGCGGCGATTCCACGCCGGGCTACGAACGGCTGCATGCCACGTTGCAGTCCATTCGGCGCAAGGCAACAGTTCGAATCATCCCGACCGAGGGTGGCTATCTCCTCGACGTCGTGGTTCAGAAAGAACTCGAAGACCTGAACAAGCCAGAGCACGCGACAGCCGGCGGGGCCACCCAGCGGCACGATGGCACGATTGTTCGAATGACAGGCCCGCCGGGTCGAGCCGCGATTACGCTCGGCTGGATTCCAATTGGTCGCGACGTATCGCTGGAGCAGGAAATTCTCTCGCAGCTTCAGTTGCGACTGGAAGTCGATTGCGCTGTCGATCGCCTGCCGACCGATGCGCCGATCGAACCCGAGGACCTGCTGCAATCCGACGAAGGCTCGGCCGACGCCGGTGCTGGACCGCTTTTGCAACCGCCTAGCACGGGTCCCACGATGGCGAAGCCCGAAGTGCTGCCGCCGCCGGTTCTCGAACGACTGCCCGGGCTGTAAATCGGTGGGCTACCGAGTCGGCTGAGGATTGATCGTCGGCGCTGCGACAGCGCTGACCGGGGCAACGATCGTCTCCGCCTCGGCAACGGGCAGCTTGATCGTAAACTGCGTCCCTTTGCCGACCGTGCTCTCGACGCGGATTCGGCCTCGGTGGGCTTCGATGATGTTCTTGCAGGCAGCCAGGCCCAACCCTGTTCCCCCTTTGCCGGTCTCATCGGGGCCGCTCTTGGTGGTGAAGAACGGATCAAAGATCCGCCGCAGCTTCTCGGTGGGAATCCCAGCTCCCGAGTCGCGAATCACGAGGTCGACCGTTTTGGCGGCCGGGTCGTGATCGATCCGGATCAGCACACGCCCGCCGTTGGGCATCGCCTGCCGGGCGTTGATGAGCAGGTTCAGCACGACCTGCTGAATCTGGTTGCCCACGGCTCGAACCGGAGGAGCTTCCGCATACTGCTTTTCGATCGCAATGCGATACTTACTCATCTCGCGCTCCAGCAGCACGAGCGTCTCCTCCAGCAATTCCTGCAGGTTGGTCGGTTCGAATCCGCCCGCGCGATTGCGGGCCATGCCTAGCACGCTGTTGGTGATCTTTGCGGCCCGCTGAGCGGCGGTGTGGATCTTGTCGAGGGCCTTGTCGCGGGTCGCCTCGTCCTTATGCCGCAGGCCCATCTTGGCATAGTTCAGAATGGTCATCAGCACGTTGTTGAACTCGTGCGTGGTGGTGCTGACCAGTTCGCCCAGCGCCGTCAGTTTCTGTGCTTGTACGAGTTGAGCCTTAAGCGACTCGATCTGTTCTTCAGCCGTCGGGTTGCGCTGCGACTTCGTGCTCGTCATCTGGGGACCTTCGATAGTTCCAACCTGGGGCGTCAAAGTCGTCGCATTTTTTGCAGGCTACTTGCTCTCGCAGTTTCGCCTGGGGTCGCTCGCTTGCCGAACCGGACGACTTAACGTGTTGCGCCACGCGAATTAGCGTCATAAATGGTATCGTCGAATCAAGCTAGTCGGCATGAAAGAGCCCGGCTATAATCCGCGGCTTGAGGCTTCCGATAGAGAGAGGAAGCGACGAAGGAGGTGCAGGATGCACACGGTAGAACTGCTCGAAAAAACGATGGCCCTCGCGGAGCGACTGGGCTACACGGTCCGTCAGGAATGGCTCGGTGGCGCGGGTGGAGGAGCCTGCGAATTTGGCGGACGAAAGTTTGTTTTCGTCGATCTCTCGCTAACGGTCGTCGAACAGCTCGAGCAGGTCGCTTCGGCCATTCGCCACGACCCTTCCCTGCCCCACCTCGACGCCCCAGCCGGTGTGCATACCTATCTGGGGACCAAGCGCGCGGCTTAACCCAAAGGCCACCCGCCTGCGGCGTAGCTGAATTCGCCAGAATTCAGGC
>JAEZAS010000272.1 GCA_023430365.1 Planctomycetota bacterium | reverse complement strand
ATGCTCACAACAACGAGTGGCTGATCCGCAACATGATCTTCGTCGGCCGGGTCGGCGACGCCTTGGCGCTGGCCAAGAACATGTGCGAACTGCCGCGGCATCCCAAGTACAACACGCTCACCAAGGGAAGCGCCAACTACGGTCGGCAGCGGCTGCCCGAGGTGCTGACGAAGTATGAGCTGTGGGACAAGCTCATCGCACTGAGCACCACGCCCTACCTCGAAGCCGGCGAGAAGGAAGCCGACCAACTAAAACGCCTGCGGCTGCTTGGCATGGCCCACTATCGCAAGGGGGACACGGCCCAGGGGGACGAGCAACTGGCCGAGGTGCAGCGCCGGCTCGAAGCGGTGAAGGCGGAGCAGGCGAAAGCCGAGACCGACGCGGAAACGAAGGCCAAGGAGGAGCAGAAGTCGGACGACGACCTCAAGAAAGCGAAGGAAGCGGCCCGCAAGCCGTTTGACGAGCGGATCAAGTCGCTGGAAAAAGCGATCGAAGAGTTGCAGGGGCACCAGGCCGTTGCGGCGGGGGATTTTGCCAAGGGGCATGAGCTGCTGAAGAAGGCTGGCGGCCTCGACGAAGCATATCTGGCGGCGGTGCAGCTCCAAGCGGGCAAAACCGACGAGGCGATCAAGGCCGCGCGCGAGCAGGTGAGCAAGCGCACGGGCGAAGTGATTCCGCGAGCCCTGCTGGTCGATCTGCTGTGGCGGGCTGACAAGAAGGATGAGGCGAAGCAGGCGTTTGAGGACCTGCGTTCGATCTCGGGTTCAATCGACCTGGCCGCCGGATCCCCGGTGTTTCAGCGACTGGCGCCGATTGCGGCCGAACTTGGCCTGCCGAGCGATTGGCGGGTACAGAAGCCGGCGGCGAGCGACACGGGCGTGCGACCGCCGCTCGATTCGCTCGGCCCATTCCGCTGGCAGCCGTCGCCGGCGCCCGAATGGCGACTGGTGAATGAGGCTGGCGTCGAGAAAGCTCTCGCCGACTATCGCGGCAAGCCGGTGATCCTGCTGTTCTTCCTGGGGAACGGCTGCCTGCACTGCGCCGAGCAGATTCACGCCTTCGGCAAGGCCCACCAGGCGTTCGCCGAAGCGGGGATCGAGCTAATCGGCGTCAGCAGCGACGATCAGGAGGGCCTGAAGATCTCGATCGAGAACTACGAGGGAGGCAACATTCCGATTCCGCTCGTCGCCGACAACAGCCTGGCGACGTTCAAAGCCTACCGCTGCTTTGACGACTTCGAGAAGCAACCGCTCCATGGCGCCTTCCTCGTCGACGGCGAGGGAAAGGTCCGCTGGCAGGACATCGGCTTCGAGCCATTCATGGACCACAAGTTCTTGCTCGGCGAAGCCAGGCGGCTGCTGGGGACGTCGGCGGCTCCGAGCGTGACTGCGGCGGAAAGGGTGAGCGGGGAGTGAGAGGTCAAAGGTCAGAGAGAAGAGAGGGTGGCTGCCCCCTGTGGCTCGGCGTCTCGGGGAATTTGAAATCAAGCTTGGTACTCGGTACTGAGTACTGAGTACTTGATATGCCCTGCCTCAATCCGTAGCCGCTTTGGCCCTGCGCGGTTCGCTTCTTGCGCCCCGGCCGTTGCAGGTCAGGCGCCCTGTGCCTGACGGAATGGGGTTCGCCTCGGGTGTTATTTCGGGCTCCGCCTAGTTGCCGTCGCTCTCGGTCAGGCACGGGGCGCCTGACCTACTTGTCTGTGCGCGGTGGAGGCTCTTCTTGCGGGGCGGGCCCGGAGGCGGTTCGCCTCCGGCTGCTTTCCTTTGGGGATGGATGCTCGAAGGTAGGCGCCGACCACTATTGACGATCTTGTCAACAGTTCATATATTAATGGCGACTACTCCTCGCCTGGGATTCTGGGCGTGGGGCGGTTTATGCTGCGCGGTTGGTTGCGCGCGGGTTCTTTGGCAATTCGGTGGACGGGTTGTGAAATGGCGGCTGGGCGGGCCTTGGATTGGTTGCCCGGCCGCGGTTGGCGCGGCTTCGGACTGTTCCGAGCGAGCGCGCCGAGGGGTTGTGAACTTTGTGGTTCAACGTGTTGAGGGGCCCCTGTTCAGGCGTTCCGGCGGGTCGTGCGCGAGGGGTTGTGAAGGCAGGACGGCGATTTGACGGAAACTGTTGCAAGGTCCAGCCTTATCGCTGAACACCCAGGGATTCGATGGGTTGTAAAACCGCTTTCACAGCGCGCGGTTTGCCCCCTGTTCAGCCGGTGTGTAGGGTTCGTGCAGAGGGGTTGTGAAAGCGCCGGGGCCAAGCGGCCTGATGGACACCCGTTGCAGGTCAGGCAGTATGCGGGGCGCGCAGAGAGGTGTTGTACGAAAACGGGGCTCGATTGCCCGAAGCCCCACCGCGGAGCCGACTTCGTGGCGAAATGCCACAAGACAGATGGGTTGTAAAACCCTGTCGCGAGGGCGAAGCGCCCCCCCGACACGAAGCGTGGTTCACCTCCGGGGGCCCCGGAGGCTTGGGACGTCGAAAACTGCGAAGTGCTGTGCCCGCCCCTGATTTGGCGATTCGGCCGGGCGGTTACTTGCCGCAGTAGTCGATCGAGCGGGCGATTTCGCTCTTCAGGCGGGAGCGGGGGACGATCCGGTCGACGAAACCGTGTTCCAGGAGAAACTCGCTCGTCTGGAAGCCCTTGGGAAGCTCCAGGCGGATCGTGGCCTTGATCGTACGCGGGCCGGCGAAGCCGATCAGGGCTTTTGGTTCGGCGAAGACGAGGTCGCCGAGCGAGGCGAAGCTCGCCGCCACGCCGCCCATCGTCGGGTTGGTGAGGACCGAGATGAACAGGCCGCCCGCTTTGTCGTAGCGGGCCAGTGCGGCCGAGACCTTGGCCATCTGCATGAGGGAGAGAATGCCCTCGTGCATGCGGGCGCCACCGCCCGAGCCGCTGATGATGATCAGCGGGAGGTTCTCTTCGGTCGCCCGCTCGGTCAGTCGGGCCAGGCGTTCGCCGACGACCGAGCCCATGCTGCCCATGATGAAGGCCGAATCGGTCACGCCGATCGCCACGCGGCGGGCGCGGATCATGCCGGCCCCGGTGACGGCGGCGTCGCTCATGCCGGTCCGCTTTTGCTCGGCGACGAGGCGGTCCTTATACGGCTTCTGATCGGCGAACTCGAGCGGATCGGTCGGGCGCAGATGGTTGTCCCACTCCTCGAAGGTTCCTTCGTCGAGGACCTGCCGGATGCGCTCGGGCGCGGAGACGTAGAAGTGGTATTCGCACTGCGGGCAGACGTTGAGCAGCTTCTCGGCTTCTTTGCGGAAGATGGAGCTGCCGCAGCCGGGGCACTTGGTCCAAAGGCCCTCAGGCACGCCACGTTTGGGTCGTTTCATGGTGGTCGGAGTTAGGATCGACATGGCAGGCCTCCGCCGGTGTTTCTACTAGGTCGCCCCGCTCCGCGCGGCGATGCTCGACAGTGGGTCAGGTGGCGCCGAGGGCGAACGGGGCCAGTTCGGATTGGATCTCGATCGCCTGCCAACCGCCGGATTTGCACTCTGCCTTCCAGAGGTCGCCAAATTCGGAGTTTTGCAGGACGCTGCGAGCCAGGCTGGCGCACGGTTCGGGGATCACCAGGGCGACGACTCCCGCGCGGTGCTTTTTGAGCACCCACGTGAGGAATTGCCGCATGCGGTCGATCGCGGCCCCGACTGGCTCGCCGTTGGGCGGGCAGACGGTTTCGGGATGTTCCTGCAGCTGGCGATACACCTTCGGCTGACTCTGCTTAACCTCTTCAATACGCTTGCCGCTCCACAGGCCGTGATCGAGGTTCTGCAGGTCGTCGAGTCGACGAGCCCGGAGTCCATGATCGGCGGCGATGGCGTCAGCGGTCTGCTGAGCCGCGGTGGTGGGGCAGGTGTACAAGTAATCAATCGGCACTTCGTGCAGCTCTTGCACAAGCCGAACGACCTGATCGCTGCCGCCCTCGCTGAGAGGAAGGTCGAGCGTGCCCTTAATGCGACCTTGTTCGTCAAAGTCGGTGGCGCCAGGTCGGATGATAAGTATGCGGACCATATATCCTTACAGGGGGTTACGTTTTGGCTGAGGCCAGCGACTCCAAGTCGCTAATGGCTGCCGCGTAGTCGGTTTGGCGAAAGATCGCCGAGCCAACGACAAACAGCTCCGCGCCCGCTTGGGCGCAGCGAGCGATGGTAGCGTGACTGACGCCACCATCGACTTCGAGCAAAACCTCAGGACGAACTTGCTTGCGCAGTTCGCTCAATTTGTCCAATGCGACCTCGTGGAACGGCTGTCCGCCAAACCCGGCGGGCACGCTCATCACGAGGATCATGTCTGCCTGGTCGAGGCAGTCTTGGATACGAGTAAGCGGTGTGGCGGGGTTCAAGGCGATGCCCGCAACGACGTCGAGCGCGTGGATCTCGGCGAGGGTTTCCGCCGGGTTCGCGGCCGCTTCGACATGCACGGTCAGGCAGTCGGCGCCAGCGTCGGCGAACTGTTTGAGATAACGGTGGGGCTCGGCAATCATGAGATGCACGTCGATGGGCAGCGACGTGACGCGGCGTACGGCTTCCACAATGGGCATGCCGTAGGTGATGTTTGGCACAAACTGGCCATCCATCACGTCCAGGTGGACCGCCTTGGCACCCGCTTCCTCAAGTTGACGCACTTCGCGCTCCAGATTGGCGAAATCGCACAGCAGCAGCGAGGGAAGCACTACTGGCGACGCCTGGCGAAGGCGGTCGAGCGTTTGTCGACGTGACATAAGTGTTCGGCAGATCAGGGTTGTAGCCCGCTGGCGGTTCCGTGCTGGCAAAGACCGGTGACGTAGCTCGCATGATTCGCAACCGCACGGGGGCGGTCAAATGCGATTCAATGCGGGGTAGGTTTTCGGCTGCCGTATTGGCGGATGCGTTGCTAAGGCTGGTTCCAGGTTCACTGCCGCGATGAGTTGCTTGATGGCGCGTCAGGCAGGCACTGGCCTGACCGCCTGCGCTCCCCGAGGGGATGAGTCCTCGTGGTTTCCACGGGGACGCGCAATCGCAGCATTTTAATATCGGCGAGGCAAGGCGTCAGCATGTCTTTCGTCTTGCCCAGGCACCCGAAGGAGGGGTGCATAGCTTGGGCTGAATTGCAGTTAACCGTCGATGGAGTTTGCGTTTAGTGCGGGTGAAAGTCGCATGGGGCCGAAGACCGCAAAACCGGCCTAATCAGAGATTTCGGTCGGCTTCGTGGCTGCGGGGGAGGTCCTCGATCGAGTCGAGCCCGAACAAGTCGAGGAAGCGGGAGGTGGTCGAGTACTTCGGTTTGGCCTTCTTTTCCGGAGGCCGCTGCACTGAAAGCAGGTCCCGGCGGACGAGTTGCGACAGGACACCACCGCTCGGTTTGCCGCGGAGTCGGTCGACTTCGTCCTGATTGATCGGCTGGTGGTAGGCGACGATGGCGAGGACATCGATCGTCGACTGCGAGAGGCGGGCCTCGCGGACTCGGCCATAAAACTTGTCGCGGAGCGCGGCATAGTCGGGGCGCAGCGAGAGTTGGTAGCCGGGGCCGACCGACTCGATGAAATAGGGGCTGCCTTCCGCTTCGTACTGTTCGTTCAGTTCCCTAACCAGGTCGTCAATCTCGCTGGCCCGCACCCCGCGCATCAGGCTGGCGATCCGCTGGCTGGTGAGGGGTTCGTTTGCCGGATGCCCAACAAAAAGAATGGCTTCCAGGATGCTCCGCGGAGTGATGTCGCAGGCATCCTCATCGCTGCCGGGGAGCACCTGCGGCGGGATCTCTTCCCGCGAGGGGGCCTCGGCGGGCGCTTCGTCTCCGGCGGTTTCGTTCTCGGCGACCGAGCGCAGGTCCTCGTACGGATCGGCTCCCTGAGTCATCAAGGCGGCGTAGGTCTGGCCCAGTTCTTCGAGCGACACACCGGCATCGTCCGGATCGCTGATTTCTTCCAGGCCAAACGATTCCTCGACCTTGAGCGTGGTCCGCTGCGGCGCTTCCTCTTCCTCACGCACGACGCGAACCTTCGGCTGATCTTCGCTTTCGGTCGCGGGAGCTCGCTTGCTGGATTTGGACGAACGCTTGGCCATGCAGGAACTATAGAGGCGTTTGCCCGGCGGAAACAAGCGCAGCTGGCTGGCTGAACCAACCAGCCAGGAGTGGCCACTGCAGCAAGAGCGATCGCTGCCCGATCACGGCAAAATATGCCGGTCGTAGCGAATTTCTCGATTCCGCGATCTCTCCGGCCGATATTTCCTCGACAGACGCCCTTGAGCGGAGCGCGGCATGGATGCGCAGCGCTCGCGGCGTCGGCTGCTTGAAACGAATGCAGTCAGCAGCACAGCCTGATTTCCGGCCGGTCTCCGGCTGGTTGCAAGCGCATAGCGATTGCCTCACTGACGTGAAAAGGATTTCCATCATGATGGCCAGGGGCGTTGGATTGGCGGCGTGCCTCACGCTGCTATTGGCAAGTGGTTGCGTCTGCCGCGGCCCCTGTGGAGTCGTCCGAGATCCGCTCGCTTGCGAGCCAGGATGTGGACATCCTTGCATGCCGGCCTTGGCTTACGACCGCGTCTGGCGCGGGGACTGCAACGAGTGCGGCGATTGCTGCGGGGCTGGCGGCTACTATCAATGTGGCCTGCTCCCGATGATGCGAGCCCACCTGGGTATGCATGGAACCTGCGGCCGCGGCTGCGGCGAAGTCTATTGGGGTGAATGGGTCAGCGATCCGCCGGATTGCTGCGATCCCTGCAACTCGTGCGGCGATTGGCAGAATCAACAGTGCTGCAGCCCGGGCCTGCTGCGACGCCTCTGGTGGGGCGCTCACGGCTATCGTCTCGGCGGTCAGCATGGCGACGCCAACTGCTGCGGCGGCTGCAATGGTTGCGGCTCGTGCGGCGGCGGCGTGGCCGCGGTTGGATACCACGGCGGCGGTCCGGGCTGCACTTCGTGCGGCGGTGGACACGGTGGCGAAATCCATCACGGTGCTCCTTCTGGCGGCAGCATCCTGCAAGAGAACTGGGACACTGAGCCGGTGCCGACTTCGAATCACCCGACGCACAACGCTCGCCAGCCGGCTGCGGCACGCTCGGCGATGCACATGCCGGGTCGCCCCACGACTCCGGTCGCCCAGCGG
>JAEZAS010000155.1 GCA_023430365.1 Planctomycetota bacterium | reverse complement strand
GTAGGGAATGGCCTCTGTGCCGTTCCAGCCCCGCGCGCAGACGCAACCAAAAAGGGGCGGGATCATTTTTCGGCCGGTCCGTGCTCCAGTGGTGGGCGCGTGGACCGAAAAATGATCCCGCCCCCTTCGGGTCCCGCACTCTTGATACACAGCGGACGCAAAGTGTCCAACCGGGCGTCCCCACTTAGAGCGTGGGAACGAGAAACCCCTACGACCCGTTCACCACACTAAACTGCGCCCCGGACCCTGACGGCTTCGTCACCTCGACCTTGATTCCCTGCGTCGCCTGACCGCTGCTCATCTGCACGCGGATCGTCACCGTGTGCCGGCCGGTCGACAGGTTCTTCTCCACCTTGCGCTCGGCCTCGAACGGCTCGGCGTCGATCCACAGCGACGTCGGCTCCGTCGATTCGACGTTAAACGCAACCATGCCTGGTTCGGTCACCTCCAGCTCCCCTTGCACGTAGAGCACGGTCGAGCCCGGGGCGAGTTTCAACTCGTCAAGCGGGAGCGTTCCACCGACCATCCCATAGGCGGTCGACCAGGCGGAAGCGGGAGCGTCGAGGACGAACTCGCGAACGATTTCGACGTTCGGCACGTCGCCGGTCAATTCCTTGCCCGGTTTCTTCAGCACCCGCCAACGCTGGATCGTGGGCGTCGAGCGGATGGCATAGGGGCCCGGCTTGCCGAGTTCCGAGACGAACTTGCACAGGTCGAGCACTTCTTCGTGCGTGAGAAACTTGGTCAGCCCCTGCGGCATGAGCGATTGGCCTTCGGCTTCGTCGTCGATGTCGGCCGTCGGGATGCTGACGATCTTGCCCGACGCGTCGCGGAGGTTCACGCGAGTGTCGTCGCGGTCGATGACGATGCCCGTGAGCACTTCCCCTTCGGCGGTCAGGAACACCTTGGTGACGTACTGCTCCTTGATCGCCAGGCTCGGGTTGAGGATCGAGTTGACGATGTACTCGACCGGCGAGATGCCGCCGAGCGCACTCAGTTCCGGCCCGACATTGCCTCCCGCCTGCGCCACGGCGTGGCATTTCAGGCAGTTCACATCGGCGCGGCGGAAGATTTTTTCGCCGCGGGCCGCGTTCCCCTTGGCGTTCACTTCGGCGACCAGCTTGGCCACTTCTTCCGCCGTCGGCGGCGGCACATCGGTCGCCACGCCGGCCGCCTTGCTCAGGACGTCGGAAAGAGCCTGGTCGCTTCGGCCGACCGAGTACATGTGCCGCAGGGCCATCTTGGCGGCCCCCTCGGGCAGCTTTTTGCCTTCGAGTGCGGCGGCGAGCTTTTCGGCACCACCCTGGCGATTGAGAAAGGCGTCGACCAGCGGCGCCGGATCGTCCTGGGGGGTAACGGCCGAGAGCACGTTGGCGGCGTGGCGGGCGGCCTTGTCGATGTCGAGCTTCACGAGCCCAGCCAAGGCCAGCACGCGGACGCGAACGGTCTTGGCGCCCGCGGCGAGCTTGTCGAGCGTGGCGATGCTGGTGGCGTCGCCAATGTTGACGAGTCCCTCAATCGCAGCCTGCTGCAGTTGTTCGCTCGCCTGGTCGCTGCTGGCGAGCTCCTGGAGCTCGCCCGAAATGCTTTGGACCTTCCAGATCGAGGCCAGGCGAATCGTCGACGAGAGCAGGGCTGGGTCCTTCTGGGCCGCTTCGTCGGTAATCAGTTTGCCGAGCGAGGACAGATCACCTGCCGGCATCACCTTGCGCGTGATCGCCGCGTCGGCGAGCCAGTCGAGGACCTGCTTGCGGAGCGCCGGCGAGTAGGCGTCGGGCTTTTGCAATTGCTCGAAAATCACCCGCAGGTCGTTTTCGTTGCCGCGCTTGACGATCATCTCCACGCCCGTCCCCTGCCGCTCCGCCGGCAGCCGGCCGCTCTGCAGCAGCTTCATCAGCGGCGCCACCGCGCTATCCTGCCCAACGGCAGATGTAGCCGGCAGCGAGAGACCGACGACGGCGATCAGACAAACCAAGGGACGAAGCAAGCGAATATCGATCATGGCAAACCAGAAACTCAATCCAAGCAAAGGGCGCGGTAGGGTGGGCCGAACGCTAGTGAGGCCCACCATCGCGTGAAAACAGGCGTTCAAACTAAACGGTGGGCCTCGCTAGCGCTCGACCCACCCTACGTTGTTGAGGAACCGACATTCACGAATCGACGATTCGCTCTACTTCTTCGCCGCTTTGGCGCGGCGTTCGAGCGTGTTCATCGTTTCGTTGAACGTGTACTTCAGGTAATCGTCCTGATCGTAGATCAGCGACTCGGTCGCCACTTCGATCGCCTTGTCGGCGTCTTGGTCGAAGAAGCTGAGCGCCCGCACCGCTTCGAGGCGGACCCGCGGATGCTCGTCGTTCACCTGCGTCCGCAGCAGCTCCAGCGGCTGGCTGACCCGGTCGGCCCAGTAGCAGAGCACGCGCGTGGCCGCGGCGCGGGCCCGCGGTTCGGGCGAGCGGAGCACCTGCTTCAATAGCGGCTCGTCGACCACGTCGTGCTGCTGGTGCAGCCAGAGGGCTTCGAGCAGGTTGTGCTCGTAGTTCGGGTCGTTCTTGTCGAGCCCGGCGATCCACTTGTCGAGCTCACTCATCACGTCGCCCGTGTCGCGGCCGCGGAGCTCGGTGCGGATGCGATACTGCGTCCGCTCTTCCGGAACCGTCGCCAGCGAGTTGAGGAGCGATGCGATCGGCTCGCCGGCGATCTTCGTCGGCTCGACGAGCGGCCGCTTCGTGTAGTGGATCCGCCAGATCCGGCCGTGGTGCTTGTCGCGATTGGGATCGCGGATCGAGTGCTGCATGTGGCCCACGAGCGGATTGAACCAGTCGCAGACAAACAGCGAGCCGTCGGGGGCGAACTCGATGTCCACCGGGCGGAAGTTCGGATCGCTCGACTGCAGCAGCGGCTCGACCGGGTCGGCATGGAAGCCGGAACCCTCGTCCTTCACCTTGTAGTTGAGCACGCCCTGAAAACCGATGCAGTTGTTGAGCAGGTAGTTCCCCTGCGCTTCGTCCGGGAAGTTGCGGCTGGAGACCAGTTCGCAGCCCGCCGTGGGTCGCCACTGCTTGGTGAGGAACTGCTTCATGCCGCCATGCTTGTTGGGATAGTCGACGTCGCCCGAAAACGCCGTGCCGTAGTAGTTGGCGCCCCCCGAGGCGTCGGCGATGAAGTTCTGCCCCCAGGCGTCAACCACGTGCCCCCACGGGTTGGCAAAGCCGTAAGAGACGAACGTGCTGAGCTTGAACGTCCGCGGCTCAAAGCGGAACACGCCCGCGTTCACGCAGCGCTCCGGACCGTACGGCGTCTCGACCTGCGTGTGGTGGAACGTTCCTTCTTCGAAGTAGAGCGCGCCGCCCTGGTCCCAGGTGAAGGCGCTGATCGAGTGGTGGGAGTCGGCCGAGTCGAAGCCGTGCAGGAGGATCTCGCGGACGTCGGCCTTGTCGTCGCCGTCGGTGTCCTTGAGGAAAACCAGGTTCGGCTGCTGGGCGACGTACACTCCGCCATCCCCCAGTTCCAGGCCCGTCGGCAGGTACAGGTCGTCGGCGAAGACGGTCTTTTTGTCCGCCTTGCCGTCGCCGTTGGTGTCTTCGAGGATCAGGATTTTATCGCTGGCCGTCTGGTCGGGCAGGATCTGCGGATACGACGGCATCGTTGCGACCCACAGCCGGCCCTTGGCGTCGAAGGCGAACTGCACCGGGTTGGCGAGTTCCGGAAAGTCCTCTTCCGAGGCAAAGCAGTTGATCGCAAACCCCTCGGGCAGCTTGAACGTCTTGATCGCTTCGCTGGTCGGATGAATGACCACGGGATTCTTGAAGTTCGACTCGATCTGGGCCAGTTCGCCGGTGCCGCTGTCGTCGATCTGGTCGGAAACCTGCTTGCCTTGAGCGATGTCCCAGATCCGCCGATCGCGCACCGCCACCATCTTCCGCAGCTTGGCGAATTCCGGCGGGAAGTTCACCACGCCGAACGGCGCCTTGCGGCCGCCGTAGATGTAGAAGCCGTTCACTGCGCGATAGTCCTGAAAGTGCTTCGCGCTCTTCTCGTTCACTGCGGCTTTGAGTTTCGCCAAGTCGATCTTGTCGCTGCCGGCTGGGCGAGCGCCGAACAGGGCTTCGTCCAGGATCTTGCCGACGACTTCGTCGCCGTGCTCGTTCAGGTGCACGCCGTTGATCGTGAGCGGCTGCTTCGACTCGGCCATCGCCTGGAGCGAGGGAGTGAACAGGTCGACAAACGGAACGTTCGCCTTCTCGGCCACCCGCTGCATCGCGGCGGTATAGAGCTTGAGGTTCTCGTTGTTCTGGCTGCCATCGGAGAGGCCGTGACGCTTCAGATTCTCGTGAGCGATGGGCGAGACGAGCACGATCTGGCGCAGGTCCTTGATCGGCGCCGGGGCGTTCTTCGCATCCCCCGTCTTGTCCCAGTTACTGCGGGCGCTCGAGTACTCGTCGATGGCCTGCGGCGTCTTCAAAAAGGCCTCCAGGTCCTTTTCGAACTTCGCCACGCCGTCGGGGCCGGCAAACGACTCGTTGAAGCCGAAGAACGCCAGGATCACGTGCGGATTGTGATCGGCCAGCGTGTGGCCGTGATCGCGAAAATCCTTCGAGCGCGGGCGGAGCGTCAATTCGTCCGCTGACCAGCCGAGATTTCGGACGGTCAGCTCGTGCTGCGGAAACCGGCTGTGCAGGAACGTCTCAAAATTGCCGAAGTGCTGCATCCGCTCGGCTAGGGCATTGCCGAGCAGAACGATGCGGTCTCCTTTTTCGAGTTTCACTTCCGGCTCGGCGGCTCCAGCCAACCCGGCAAGGCACAGCGCGACGGCGGCAAACAACGCCCCCGCGGTCGAACGGCAAAAGGACTTCATGGAGAGCTCTCTGGGAGTCGTGATTCGAATCGAGACGCGGCCTTGAGAATCGCCCGGCCGCAGCATCGCGTTCAGGTGGGAGTGGCGTTTGGGCCGGTGAGCCCGTCGCCACGTGGTTCGCCCCGCAGCCAGCCCACAGGTTGAGCGCACGGGTAGCGAAACCACCATTGTGGCCTGCGTAAGGGGCTGCTTCAACTAGCGAGCAGCCCTCAGGGCCAATTCCAGAGAATTTGCCGGCGTTTTCCGGGCTCGGTTGGGCCGATTACTCGGATTTGCCTTCCTGCCCGCCTTCCTTCTTCGGTGGCTGCTTCTTCTTGTCGTAGAACTGCAGCAGGTCCGAGAACGACCGCAGCGGCACCTTGCCCTCTTCCATGGCCTTGGTGATCGGCTTGACCGGCTTGGGCTTGGTGGGCTTGCGCTCGATGACTTTCGGCGTCGAGGGACGGTTGTCGCGTCGCTGGTCGCGGCGACCGCCACCCTGTGGCCGCGGTCCACGATCTCCCTGAGGCGGACGATCCCCGGCCGGACGACCACCGCGTCCCGGCTGGCCTTGTCCCTGACCCTGCTGCTGCGGTCGACGCGGCTGTTGCGGGCGCTGTTCCCGCTGCCGCGGCTCGCGCGGCGGATGATGCGGACGCTCGGTCCCCGGCTGAATCGCCGTCAGCGACACACGCCGGCGGGCCCGGTCGACATCGACGACCCACACCTTCAGCACGTCACCCACACCGACAACCTCGTGCGGGTCGCGAATGTAGCGATCCGCCAGCCGGCTGATGTGCACCAGGCCGCTGTCGCTCAGACCGATGTCGACGAACACGCCGAAGTCGACCACGTTGAGCACGTTGCCTTGCAGTTCCATGCCGGGCACGAGGTCTTCCAGCTTCAGAATGCCGCGGCGCAGCATCGGCGCCGAAAGATCGTCGCGTGGATCGAGCCCCGGCCTGGTGAGCGACGTGAGAATGTCCTTAAGCAGCAGACTGCCGACGCCCAGTTCTTCCGCCAGTTTCTCGACGTTCGCCTGAGCCGCCTTCTCGGCGATCGGATTGCGGGCCGGCGGTTCGGGTTCGGCCGCGGGAGCGGCGGCCGGCGCTGCTTCCACCGCTTTCTGCACCGCCGATGTCTCGACCGAAGCCGGCGCTACATCGGTGGGCACAATCGCCCCGCTCTCAGGCGTCGTCTCGCGGCCTTCGCCGCCCGCAAGCGCGGCGGCTGGTGGTGGCGACACCGCGTCATCCCCAGCAACGACCGAATCTGGCACGTCCGCTGAGGTGACGAGACCTTCGGTCTGGGCGGAACCGACGACACCGATGGTTTCCGTCGTCGGTCGCTCGGCTGTCTCCTGGGACAGAGCCTGATCCCCCGCCTGTTCAGCGGCTGGCTCGCCTGCCGACTCTGGAGTCGCTGTCTCGGCGGCCGGCTCTTCGGGCAGCAAACCAAACGGAGCCGGTTCGGGCTTCGGCGGCGGCGCGGGAACCGTTTTCGCCAGTTCCGAAACATCGCTGCCGATCTTTTCGAGCACGCGCTGGGCGATCTCGTAGCTTTCCGGATGAATCCAGGTGGCATCCAGCGGATTTTCGCCGCCGATGACCTTCAGGAAGCCTGCCGCCTGGACGAACGTCGATTCGCCGACCCCCGGCACTTCCTTCAGCTGCTCGCGATTCTTGAACGGACCATGCTCGCGGCGATATTCGTAGATCCGCCGCGCGGTGAGCGCGTTCATGCCCGACACATACCGCAGCAGCGCGGGACTCGCCGAGTTCACATCGACACCCACGAAGTTCACCGCCGATTCCACGACTGCGTCCAGCGACTCGCGAAGGTTCTTGGCCTTCATGTCGTGCTGGTACAGGCCCACGCCCAGGTTGGCGGGGTTGATCTTCACCATTTCCGACAGCGGATCGAGCAGCCGACGGCCGATCGAAATGGCCCCACGCTGCAAGGCGTCATACTGCGGCAGTTCCTCGCGGCCGAGCGGGCTGGTCGAGTAGATGCTCGCCCCCGCTTCGTTGACGACGACATAGGCGACGTCGCGATCTTTCAGCTCTTCGGCCAGCGTTTCGGCCACGAGCTGTTCGGCTTCGCGACAACCGGTGCCATTGCCGATCGCAATGACCGAGCAATCGTACTGCTTCACCATATCGGCCAGACGAGTGCGAGCCTTATCGCGCTTCTCGTTCTTGCCGATCACGTACACGACCCCGTGACCAAGCACGTTGCCGAATTCGTCGAGCGCGACCATCTTGCAGCCGCTCTTGAACCCCGGATCGACGGCCAGCACCCGGCGGCCACGCACCGGCTGTTGCAGGAGCAACCGGCGGAGATTGCGGACGAACACGTCGACTGCATGGTCCTCGGCCCAGTCGGTCAGCTCCCGCCGGATTTCCCGTTCCAGGCTGGGAATGACTAGGCGATTGAGCGCGTCGCGAACGCAGTTGCGCACGAACTCGGCGTGCGGATGGTCGTTGCCGACGAGCATCTGCTCGGCTTCGCGGTGCATTGCGTCGAAGTCGGCTTCGATTTTGACGCGAATCGCTTTCGCCCGTTCGCCACGATTGATCGCCAGCACGCGATGCGGCGGCACGCGACCGATCGGCTCCTGGAAATCGTAGTAGTCCTTGAAGGCGTGCTCGCCGACGACCTTCTTTTTCTTCTTCTTTTTCTTCTTCTTGGCTGCCGCGGGTTCGGCAGGAACCGCGACAGGTACGGCCGGCTTCTCAAACAACCGGCCGGTGGGCAACACTTCGGTCTCGACCGACGCCGGAGCGACATCGGTGGGAACAATGCCGCCGCTTTCGGCGGTCGTTTCGCGACCTTCGCCACCGGCAAGCGCCGCAGCTGGCGGAGGCGACACGGCCCCTTCGCCGCTCACGATCTCATCCGGCACTTCAGCGCTGGTGACCAGACCCTCGGAGGGCACGGCGATAGACGACTCGGCTGCAGCCGGAGCGTCCGAAGCGGCCTGGGCTTCCACCGCCTGCTGCACCTGGGCCGTTTCGACCGCAGCGGGCGCAACGTCCGTAGCAGCGACGGCGCCAGTCTCGGGTGTCGTCTCGCGTCCCGCTCCGCCAGCGAGGGCGGCGGCAGGAGGAGCAGCGGTGGCTTCTTCGGTCGGCGCCGCGGCGTCGGGAACCGCTGCGCTGGTGACCAGTCCTTCGGTCGGCAGTTGCGGAGCAGCGACGTCAGCAACTTCTTCGTCGGGCACGTTATCACCCGGCTCGGTCTGCGAGGCGGCGTCTGCCGGCTTGCGTGTTGCCGAGGCGACGGCTGGCATCGTCGGTGCAGGCTCCGGTGGCGTCTCCACCTTGGTGCAGACGATCTTGCCGGAGCGCTGGAAGATTCGGCGCAGCCGGCCGCGGAGCTCGGCGTTCTCGCTGAACCGCTCCGCCATCAAGTGGCTCACGCCCAGCAGCACCTCGGCGGCCGAGTTCAGCTCTTTCTCGGGCGAAAGGAACTCGGCAACGCGCTTCTCAAGATCGGCGGCCGCTGGATCGGCTTCGTAGATCTCGCGGGCCAGCGGTTCGAGACCTCGTTCGCGGGCGACCGTTGCGAGAGTCTGCTTCTTCGGCTTGAACGGGAGATACAGGTCCTCGAGCCGTTTGAGCGTGGTGGCCGACTGAATCTGCTCCGCGAGCTCGGGCGTCAGCTTGCCTTGCGTTTCGATCGACTTGAGGATGGTCTGCTTGCGCTCGACCATCTGCCGCTGCTTGGCGGCGCGACTTTGGACCTCGCGAATCTGCTCCTCGTCCAGCCCGCCGGTTTGATCCTTGCGGTAGCGCGTAATGAACGGAACCGTGTTCCCTTCGTCGAGCAAGGCGAGCGTGCGTTCGACGGGGGCCAGCGGCAGTTCGAGATCGCGAGCGATCTGGCCGAGGTCGATGCTTGTCTGATTCATACGATCCATGAGTCCACGAGCAGCGCGGACTATCTCCCTACAACGCGCATGTGAAGTCGCGCAATCTAGCGCTAAAAGTTTAAGTTGTCAATGATTACGGCGATTCGGCAAGGGGGGATGACTGCCGGACGCCGTGCTCGGCGGCAGGCAGGTCAGGGCTCTAGCTTCACTACGACGGGGCTCTGCAGCCCGAGAAGTAGAAGGAATTACCAAACACCGCAGCCACAATCTCCTGCCTTGCCCTGCTTTCCCGGAGTGTGCTTGGAACGACTGCGGATCGTGCGATTTTGAGAAGATTGCTCAAAGGTTGGACCCGAAGTCGGTCGATAGAGGACCTAGCGGACCGCGCCCGCTCGCAAGGATTGCGGCATGCGCACTGCCAAACGGCAGAAGCATGAGTGGCCCGGCCGCGATCGGTCTCCCCCCGAACGGATTCACAATTTTTCAAGGAAGGATCCTTGATGGCCCGCAACCGCCTGCGCGTTTACTACGGACCAGAAGAGGAACTCGAGAGCCCCAAGGCCAACACGGTGAGCGTACAACTCGGCGAAGTCTTGCCGCTGCTTGCCGACGCAATGCGGCAGGGACGAGCCTGGGTCGACGACTTCTGCGACGACGAAGTCACCATCTCGAGCGACCTGTACGAGGTCCTGCTGGCCTACCAGCACTTCCGCCGTCCTTCGGCTTAAGCAGCCGGAAACGTGCCCACGAAACACCAAGGCCTGCTCACGCGGGCCTTTTTCGTGCGCCCGTAGGGTAGGCTTCCAGCCTGCCCGGGCAAGAAATGACAATGTCCAAGTGTCAACGGCCGTAACTACGGGCCGCTCGATCATTTGCGATAGCACGGTCAGGCTAGAAGCCTAACCTACGGCATTGGACTGGCGACGTATAATTGGGTGCAGTCGCTGCGGCGGAGAATTCGGATCTTCTTCGAGTTCCTGGCTTTGCGGACAACGCTCCCTTGGGCGGCTGCAAGGCGGAGTCTTGCCCAACATGGATCATCTTCTCGAGCCGCAACCGGAGCCAGGCGACGAAGCCATTGTCAAAGCTCCTCTGGAACCTGCTGATCGTCGACGTTACATCGAAGATTTGATTTCGACCATCAAGGAGTCCGCCGACAAGCTGGCGACCGATGGTTCGACGCGTGGCGATCTGAAACTGATCAGCCGAACCTTGCGCGAGCTGCGCTACGCGTTCAAGGTGTTCACGCCCTATCGCAAGCAGCGCAAGGTGAGCATCTTTGGTTCGGCCCGCACCAAGCCGGACGAGCCCTCGTACCAGGAAGCCGTCAAACTTGGCCGGGCGATGGCCGAGGCCGGTTGGTTCGTCGTCACCGGCGCCGCCAGCGGAATCATGGAGGCCGGCCACGAGGGAGCAGGACGTGAAGCCTCGATGGGGCTGAACATCATGCTGCCGTTCGAGCAGCAGGCTAATCCCGTGATTCTGGGCGATCCCAAGCTGGTGCACATGAAGTATTTTTTCACGCGCAAGCTGATGTTCGTGAAGGAATGCGACGCGGTGGTTTGCCTTCCCGGCGGATTTGGCACCCTGGACGAGGCCATGGAGGTGATCACCCTGCTGCAAACCGGCAAACGCGATATGGTGCCGGTCGTACTGCTCGACCCACCCGGGGGCGGCTACTGGAAAGCGCTCGATCAGTTCGTGCAGGAGCACCTGCTGAAGAACCGCATGATTTCGCCCGAGGATTTGCACCTCTACAAGGTGTGCGATAGCTACGAAGTCGCGACGGCCGAAGTGCTGCAATTCTTCCGCGTGTACCACAGCATGCGGTACGTGAAGCAGAATCTCGTGCTGCGGTTGCTGAAACCGATCTCGGACGACCTGCTCGCCACCTTCAACCGGGACTTTCGCGATATTCTCATCAGCGGCGACTTCGACCAGGGCGAGGCCTTGCCGCTGGAGAAGGACGAGCCCGACCTGGCCGAGCTGCCGCGGTTGGTCTTCCACTTCAACCGCCGCAGCTTTGGGCGCTTGCGATTGATGATTGATGCGATCAATCGGGGAGCTGTGGAAGTTGCCGATTAACCGGCGGCTGCTTCCGGCTTTACTCGCATGGGTAGTCTTCTCGCGGTTTTCCGGCGGATGTGATCCGCCGGCTAAATGGGGCGGATCTTGCTAGCACCGGGCGGGTGGCGGGGTTTCACCTTGACCAGCCTGCCGTTCGCCCGTTACCCTTCCGCCGTCCGCATCTACCCAAAATCTGCATGGAAGCAGTCTGATGACCACGCATCGCTCGCCGGCCGCGGCTGGCAAGTCCCCCAATATTCCGCTGCTCGATGTGAATCGCGGCAATGCCCCGCTTCGCGACGAAATCGTCGCCGCCATTACGCGTGTGGTCGACTCCGGTCGATTCCTGTTTGGCCCCGATGTGCAGCAGCTTGAAGCGTCGGTCGCCAAAGTCTGTGGAACGCAGCACGCGATTGGCTGCGCTTCCGGGAGCGACGCCCTGCTGCTGGCTATGATGGCGCTCGATATCGGCCCCGGGGACGAAGTGATCTGTCCCAGCTTCACGTTCTTCGCAACCGCCTCGGCGGTGTGGCGGGTCGGCGCGAAGCCCGTCTTTGTCGACATCGATCCGCAGACGCTCAACATCGACGCCGATTGCATCGAGCGCGCGATCACTCCGGCAACCAAGGCGATCATTCCGGTTCACCTGTTCGGCCAGTGCGCCGACATGGACAAGATCCTGGAACTCGGCCGGCTGCATAACCTGCACGTGATCGAGGACGTGGCCCAGGCGATCGGCGCCACCCACCGCGGACGCCCAGCCGGCAGCATGGGGACGGTTGGCTGTCTGTCCTTCTATCCGACCAAGAATCTCGGCGGCTTCGGCGACGGCGGCATGCTGACGACCAACGATGCCCAACTCGCCGAGCGATTGCGGCTGTTCGCAGCCCATGGCATGAGCCCGCGTTACTATCACAAGGTGGTCGGCATCAACAGCCGCTTGGACACCATCCAGGCCGCCGTGTTGAACGTAAAGCTGACGCAGCTCGACGCCTGGACCAACGGACGCTGCGAAAACGCGGAGCGGTACAACAAGCTGCTCCGCAACGATGAGTTGCCGGGCGTGCTGAACCTGCCGCACGATCTGGGCTACGGCCAGCATGTCTGGAATCAGTACACGATCCGCGTTTTGGGCGGCCGCCGCGATCAAGTGAAGGCGAAGCTGGCCGAACACGGCGTGGGGAGCGAGATCTACTACCCGGTGCCGCTGCACCAGCAGGAGTGCTTCCGCTCGCTCGGTTACGAGCCGGGCAGCCTGCCGGAGACCGAACGGGCCGCGCAGGAAGTCCTCAGCCTGCCGATCTTCCCGGAACTGACCGCCGGCGAACAAGAAGTGGTCGTCGCCCGCCTGCGCGACGCGCTGTTCACCCAGCGCCGGGCCGCAGCGTAAGTTCAAGCGATCAGCAATCTGGCTTCTCCCGCAACGAGCGGGAGTAGCTCCTCTGATAAAGCCGCGACTACTTTTTCGCGGCTTTTTCGATTTCCTCGCAGTAGCTTTGCCTGCCTCGACTGAACGCGTAGAGCGACAGTACCTCTTCTGCGGAAAACGCCCGATCCCAAAGGGCC
Organism: Planctomycetota bacterium; assembly: GCA_023430365.1. Taxonomy (GTDB): domain Bacteria; phylum Planctomycetota; class Planctomycetia; order Pirellulales; family Pirellulaceae; genus JAEZAS01. The sequence continues at coordinate 13,465 of JAEZAS010000155.1, read as the reverse complement.
ACTTCGTCGATCCATCCTACGAAGTGCCGGTTGGTGTCGTAGGCATTGGCGCCGATGCGCAAAGGGAAGTTGCTGCCGTCGATCGGACCAGGAACGTAGGAGAACGCCTTGACCTGTCCGTTCACGTAAACCGTCATCCGCTTGCCGTCGCAGGTGGCGACCGCGTGATGCCAGACGCCTTCCGGGAAAGTCATTCGGGTGGTGGCAGGGTGCCAACCTCCCGAGGAATGCACGTTTCCATTCACATTCCCTTCCCCGCCGCACCGCAACACGTAGCCCGACGAGTCCCCATCCCACTCGTCCTTGCTAATCAACGTGCCATGAGACCAGTGGTGGACCCACTTGTCGGCATAAAACCAGACCGCCATGGTCAACGCGGCGCCGGGCCTGAGGCTCGGGGAGTCCAGGCATTCGACGAAGTTTTCAGGCCTGTCGAAACGGCGGAAAGGCCGCTATGACCGTTGGAGAACCTGGTTCCGCCTTGGACGAAGCCGTGGTTGTCGTAACCGCTTACGTCGCGCACGGCTGCCCGGCCGTTCAGCAGGGTGTGTGTCGGAATGTCGAACGACAGGGCCAGCACCGCCCCGACCGTCCAGGGGTGTCGGGTTTCGATTCGTGTGAATTCCCCAGGCCCCTCCTCCAAACGAACCTTACAGCTGAGGAATGTAATCGCCGACTGTCAGGATGCCAGCCCCAACCAGCCTTGGTCGGCCAGGCAGTAGGCGGGAATGATTTGCAAATCGGCAACGGGCCTTCGTAGCCGAACATCGGCTTGTCGTTCAGCGCCAGGCTTAGCTTTGCCCGGCCGGCTTGGAGACGGACGGAGATGTCGTACTTGTAGCGCGTGTTGGCAAAGAGCATTGGGCCACGAACGCTCCCAGGCAAATGCAGTGGATCTTTGCCTCTCACGAGCGCGAAATTCGCGACGCAGCCGGCGTCCACATAGCCGTCGCCCACAACCAGCGGCGTCGTAGGGCGCCTTTTCTTCGGGTGTCAGAAGCACCCGGCTTGCTTTGGCGACTTCACTGGGCAGCATTTGAGCGGCGAGAGCCGGCTCGCCCGTCTTGAAGCTGCGTAAGTGGCTCATCTGCCGGTCGGCAGACCGCTCAATCACCTTGCTGTTGCTCTCGAATGCGGACAGACCAAGCAGCCGATAGAGCGTCGGCGACTGCTCGGCCGGTGGAATGCCGAGCAGTTCGTAATAGGCGTCAAAGGGCTGAGAAACTTCGCCTGGCTGAAACGGTTCGGTCATGCCTAACCCCCGGACGAAGCCACGCCCGGAGGTTTAACGACGGGGACCTTCAGCTTCTGCCGCTCATCCTGCTATTGGTTGGGGTGAGTCAACAAGCGAAGTTCGTCGGATCGCCGAATATCGGCTGGATCGCCGCCAGACTTACGGAGCGTCTTTGCCCTGTGGGACGTAGCTAAGCGCCAGGAGCGCAAACGCGGTGCAGAGGTTGGCGTCACCTTCCATCCACTGCGGCGAGGTATTCACCCAGGAGCCGTCCTCACGCTGCCGCTTGGCCAACTCATTGACCAGGTCGGCGCGCCAGTTGTGGGCCTTGCCATCGCTATCCACGACCTCAGGCTGACCGACGGCCTCGAGCGCCTTGGCGAACGTCACGTAGTAGTAGAAAACGCCCGACGCTCCCATGCCGGGGTTGGTGGTTACGTCGTAGTTCTTGCCGATCCACTTTTTCACCGCCGTTACGCGCGGATCGTCCTCCTTCAGGCCGGCGAAGATCATGCTCTTGAGCCCCGAGTAGCTCATGGAGCCATAGCTGCGCAGGCCCCCCGTAGTGTCCTCTTCCCGGCCAGGAACCGGCGTGTAATAGAAGCCGCCGTCGTTGATCTTGGCGGCGAACGGCGTGGTGTTGTGGGGGGATTCCAGGTTCTGGCACCGCGACACGAAGATGAGCGCGTTCTGGATCGCCGGATCGTCTTCCTTGGCGCCCGCGGCCCGCAAGGCGTCGATCAAGAACGACGTGTTGGACAAGTCCGGGCGTCCCTGACCGCCGTACCCTGCCCCGCCGAAGTAGGCGCTGTCCTTGTCGTGCCCTTCGGCGCCGTCGAACGGAATCTCGCGGATGAACTTGTCGGCGTTCTTCAGGATGGTGTCGTATCGGCCGTCTCGATTGGCTTCCGCCAGGCAGGCCACGGCGACGCACGTTTCGTAGGTCTTGAGCCGGCCGTTCGGAGCATGGATGCCGCCCGTCGGCTGCACGTTCTGCTCGATGTACTTGAGCGCCTTGGCCACCGCGGGGTCCGCCGGCGACCGGCCGTGCCGCAACATCGCCTGGGCGGCGAGCGCCGTGACGCCAATACCGATCTGGCGCGTGAACGAACCGTCCTCCGCCTGTCCCTTGGAAGTCAGGTAGTCGATCCCCTTGCTCACCATCTGCTCGAACTTTTTCGAATCGTACGAGTCAGCAGCAGCTTTTTCGTCCTCGGCCAGCGACCAACGACTGAACGTCGAGAGGGCAACGAGCGACGAACTGGCGATCAGGAACTGACGGCGCGGCGAGCGGGACGCAGACATGCGATAAGCCTCCAGGCAAGAATCGAAGTGCCGGTTGACAACCTCAATTCTATCGCCTGCGGCGAGCGGAAGTGCCGATCAACTTTCCGCCATTTGAGGCCAAAGATCCGCCGCTGGCGACGGCGGCTGCCCCTTACAGAACCTACGAAACGTCCAGCAGCGACAAAACATCGTCCTGTCGCGTCGGCTTGACCAAGTGATGGTGAAAGCCGGCAGCGCGAGACCGCAGCTTGTCCTCGATTTGGCCGTAACCCGAAACGGCGATCAGGCGGATATTCGGCATCGCCTTTCTGAGCAGCGGAGCGAGCTCAAAACCGTTCATCTCCGGCAGTCCAAGGTCGAGCAGGGCCACCTGCGGTTCGAACTTTTCGGCGACCTCGAGGGCCTCGCGCCCCGAATGGGCGACAGAAACCTGATGCCCCGACGTCTTCAGCAGCATTGCGAGCGCCGTGGCCGCATCGCGATTGTCGTCCACCACCAGCACTTTTCTAGGCACTCGGGCAACCGCCACGCTGGACGGCGCCGTACCTTCGGCTGACGGCCCGGCCGAAAGCGGAAAGCGGACGCTGAATTCGCTTCCTCGTCCCGTTCCCTCGCTGCGGGCTGATACCTCGCCGCCGTGCAGTTCGACGAGTCGACGCACGAGCGTCAAGCCGATGCCGAGCCCTCCCTGCGCGCGGTCGAGTCCCTGCTCCGCTTGCGTAAACAGATCGAATACTCGCGGCAACATTTCGGGCGAGATGCCGATGCCGTTGTCGGCGACCGAAATCACCGCGTGCTGGCCCTCTCGCCGAAGTTTGACCGCAATTCGGCCTCCTTCGTGTGTGTACTTCACCGCATTGGTGAGCAGGTTGACAAACACCTGCTCGAGCCGGGACGCGTCCGCGTCGACCCAGAGCGACTCATCCTGTATGTCAACGGTGAGTTGGTGCCGGGCATCGTCCACGGCCAGACGAATCGACTCGATCGAACGCTGCAGGGCCCGGTGAACCTCGACGGGACGGCGTTTCAGTTCGATCTTGTGTTGCGTAATGCGCGAGACGTCGAGCAAGTCGTCGATCAGCCGACCGAGCTGGCCGACCTGGCGATCGAGCATTTCGTCGTTCCAGCGGCGCTGATGCTCATCGAGGCCGTGAATTCGCGCAAGACTCAGGGCGTTCTGAATGGCCGCGAGCGGATTGCGCAGCTCATGAGCGAGCATGGCCAGGAATTCGTCCTTGCGCCGATCGGCCTGCCGCAGCGTTTCCTCGGCCAGCTTGCGTTCGGTGATGTCGAGGTTCACCCCGAACATGCGTTCGACCCGGCCACTCGAATCTCTCACGATTCGAGCGCGCGAAAGGATCCACCGGACGGCTCCATCGCGGCGAATGATCCGGAACTCGTCGTAAAAATCCTGGTCGTTGCTCGCCAGGGCTTGTTCCATGCGGGCCCAAACGGAGGCCCGATCGTCGGGGTAAACGAGGTTCTTCCAGATTTCGGGGCTCTTCGGACCCGAATCGGGCTGAAGTCCAACCAGGGTGTGCAGAGCGTCCGACCAGCGGGTTTCTCCGGTCCGGAGATCCCACTCCCACGTCCCCGCGTTGGCGGCCTGTAGGACCAGGCGAATCTGCAGGTTGTTGGCGCTTTCCAGTGCCCAGACTTCGGGAGCTTCCTCCCGCTCGACGACGACGGCGTCGACAAGGCCGCCACGAATGGCGGCGACGGTCCCTTCGAGCTCCTCGAGCGTCGCTTGCACCTCCGCAAGCCGTCCTCGCAGGCGCACATTCTCTTTGCGCAACTCTTCCAGCCGTTGCTCTTCCGCTTTCACAACGTGCTCGTCGCTGCTCATGAAGGCACCAGGTAAAAAGCAGGAGACGAAGGATCAGCCCTTCGATTCGCTGGCGGGCCGAATCTGAAGACCGACCAGCGTCTTCTCGGTGTTGGAGAGATCCCCAATGATCTTGCGCATCGGATTGGGCAGTTTACGCACCAGGGTAGGCAGCGCCACGATCTGGTCGCCGCGAGCCAGTTGCGGCTGCTTCAGCAGGTCGACGACCTCGATCTTGTACCGCCCCGGCAAATGTTCGTCGCAGATTCGCTGCAAATTCGCGAGGGCCGCTACCGACTTGGGAGTCTGGCCAGCCACGTACAGACGAAGCTCCCAAACCTCTGGGTCCAAGTCGATGTGCGAATCTTCCGTCAACAAGGACTGCGTCTTATCAGTCATTCCACACTCTCCTCGCCGGCGCCCCGCGTGTCGCCATTGGTCGACTGCGAATGGCGGCTCTGCGACATCCTCTGGAGGTCGGACAGAAGCTGCTCTTCGCGTCGCTTCGATTCCTGTAGGTAAACTTCGAACTCGTCTTCTTCGCTTGCCAGTTCCGCCTGCATGGCGGCAATCTGCGCTTGCAAAGCCGTGCGTTTGCGTTCGATGCTGCGCTTGCGGCGCTGTTGTTCCTGCTCGCGCGCCATGGCGGCGGCTCGCTCTCGCGATTCCTGCGCCAGACGCATCGAACCCGTCAGCACTCCCTCCGGGCCCAGATAAACGTCGACGAGCCGAATGCCTTCCGGCGTCAGCATGAATTCACGAATCTGGTTCGAGTGGGCCATGCCGCGCGATTTCAGCACATAAATCCCGCGGTTGCGCTCGCCCCCCAGCTCGATATCGCGAAGCAATATCCAGGTGTCGACAATCGAACTGATGTCGGTTTCGGTCCTCTCCAAGGCTCCGCCGCCCGACGTCAACGAGACCAGGAACGCAGTCGTCCCCCGTTTCTTCAGGAAGTCGACGAGCCGCACAAGCATGGCGTGCGATTCATTGCTGCTGCTATTGCTCGTGAAGTTGCTAATAGGGTCCACGATCACCACCGACGGATCGTGCTGCTTCACCAGCTTGTGAACGACGGCCAGATGCATCTCCAGCCCATGCAACGAGGGTCGGGTGGAGTGAAATCGGAGGAGACCCTTGTCGACCCATTGCGCCAGGTCGAGCCCGATCGACCGCATGTTGCGGATGATCTGATTGGGCGATTCTTCGAACGAGAAGTACAGAACCCGTTCGCCAGCGCGACACGTCGCATCGGCCAGATGGGCGGCGAGAGTCGACTTGCCCGTTCCGGCCGTGCCTGACACGAGCACACTGGAGCCGCGGTAATAGCCTCCCTGGCCGCCCAGCATCTCATCGAGCTGCGGGACGCCACTCGGCATCCGCTCGTCGGACACTTCGTGTTCCAGGCCAATCGAGGTGATCGGCAGAACCGACAGCCCGTCCTCGTCGATCAGGAAGGGATATTCGTTGGTGCCGTGCGAGGAGCCTCGGTATTTGACGATCCGCAGTCGTCGGGTCGAAACCTGATCGGCAACCCGGTGATCGAGCAGGATCACGCAGTCGGAGACGTACTCTTCCAGCCCCTGACGCGTCAGCGCGCCGTCGCCCCGTTCGCCGGTGATGATGGCTGTGACGCCCTTTTCTTTCAGCCAGTAAAACAGGCGGCGGAGTTCTGATCGCAAAACCGCTTGGTTCTCGAAGCCGGCGAACAGCGTTTCGATCGTGTCGAGAACGACCCGTTTGGCGCCGATCGAGTCAATGGCTAGGTTGAGACGCAGGAACAGACCTTCCAGGTCGTACTCTCCGGCCTCTTCGATCTCGTTACGGTCGACTTGAATGTGGTCGAGCGCCAGCTTGTTCTCTTCGACCAACTGCTCCAGATCGAAGCCCAGCGAGCGGACGTTCTTGGCGAGGTCTTCGGGCGTTTCTTCGAACGCGATGAAGACGCCCGGTTCATCGAACTCGACCGCGCCGCGCACGAGGAATTCCATCGCCATCAAGGTCTTGCCGCATCCGGCGCTGCCACACACGAGCGTGGGACGTCCCAGAGGCAAGCCGCCTCCGGTGATTTCGTCGAGCCCGTCGATTCCAGAGGGAGCTTTGGCCAACGCCACGCGGCCGGAGTACTGACCGTTGCGCGAGGGCGAGAGTTCGCTTGCTGTCATAGAGGTTCGGAGGGGCCGTCCCCGCTGGGGGTGGTTCGTGTGGCGGCTGCGAGAGGGGTGAATTGTAGTCGAAAGCGCCAGCCAAGTCCTAGGAATTGGCAACCTTGCAGATGCGTAATTTGGCGGAACGACGTCGACGCGGCTCGCGTCATTTGCGGCGGAAGACTCGCTTGACGCCCTGTAGAGCCGCCGCCAACTGCTCCACCTCGTCGAGTGAATTATAGAGATAAAAGCTCGCCCGGTTCGAAGCGGTGATCTTAAAACGCTTATGTAGCGGCATCGCGCAGTGGTGCCCGGCGCGGACGGCAATTCCTTGCCGGTCGAGCAATTGCGCGACGTCGTGGGCGTGAACGCCGTCCAGCGTGAACGTCACAATCCCAGCCTTCTTCGCCGGTTCGGGGCCGAAGAAGTGAATGCCACCCACGGTTGAAAGCAACTCGTGGGCGCGCTCCGTGAGCCGCTGCTCATGGGCGTGGATCCGCTCGATCCCGACCTTCTCCAGGTACTCGATGGCGGCGCCAAGTCCCAAAGCCGGGACGATCGGCGGCGTGCCTGCCTCGAACTTGGCGGGCGATTCGGCCGGTTCGAAGCCCTCCAGCGTGACGCGGCGGATCATGCTGCCGCCCCCCATGAAGGCTGGCATGGCGTCGAGCAACTCCTGCCGCCCGTAGAGGACGCCCACGCCCGAAGGCCCCATCATCTTGTGTCCGCTGAACGCCACAAAGTCGGCGTCCCAAGCCTGCACGTCGGTCCGGTCGTGCGGAGCGCTTTGCGCCGCGTCGACCAGCGTGAGAGCCCCGACCGATCGGGCCCGCCGGACAATCTCGGCAACCGGATTAATCGTGCCCAGCACATTCGAGATCGCGGCGACCGCCACCAGGCGGGTGCGCTCGTTGAGCAGGTTGTCGAACGCGTCCAAATCGAGCTCAAAGCCATCCGTCACGGGAACCCAGCGGATCTTGCAACCGGTCCTTTCGGCCAGCTGCTGCCAGGGAACGATGTTGGAGTGGTGTTCCATCTCGGTGAGCAGGATCTCGTCCCCCGCTCGCACGTTGGCGTCTCCCCAACTGCGCGCCACCGTGTTGATGCTGGCCGTCGTCCCGGTGGTGAAGATGATCTCGCTGAGCGAGCGGGCGTTGATAAACCGGCGGACCGATTCGCGAGCCACTTCATACAAGTCGGTGCTTTGCTCGCTGAGCCAGTGAATGCCCCGATGGACGTTGGCGTAGTGCTTCTCGTAGACGTCGACGAGCGACTGGATCACCTGGCGCGGACGCTGCGTGGTGGCCGCATTGTCGAGATAGATCAGCGGTTTGTCGCCGTGGATCACCTGCGAAAGGATCGGGAAATCGGCCCGAATCGAATCGACGTCGAGCGGAGCAAGCGAGACGGTTGACATGGCGTTTTTTCTACGGCCGACGGCCGTTTCTACCTGAGTGCAAACTGAGGCGATCCTCAGTGCCCGCGACTTGTAAGGGCGATTGAGCCGCGTGCTAGGAAGCGGCCGTGGGCGGACGCTACCTTCCGCACCGCCGCTACCCGGAAAGCGAATCAGGTTTGGGAGCAACTATTGTTCATTCAGCGGCGCATGGACCGCTTGCTGTACGACGCGCCAGGATAGCAGGCAACACTTTTGCCGGTTCGGCGTCAGGCGGGCGCCGAACAGGGCCAGCATGTCCGTCGCCGTGAATTGCTTGATCTCGTCGACCGTCTTGCCCTCGATCTGTTCCATCAGCATCGAAGCCGAAGCCTGGCTGATGCAACATCCGTCGCCGTCGAACCAGGCTTCGTTGATCTTGCCTTGTGGATCGATCTTCAGTTCGACCCGGACCACGTCGCCGCACAGTGGATTGTCGTCTTCATGCGCATGCGACGGATTCAGGCAATGCCCGCGGTGATACGGATCCTCGTAGTGATCCATCACGTGTTCTTGATAAATCTCTTCTTCAGGTGCGGGCATGGTGCTTGGAGGGGGGCGTCGCAATGCGTGGGGCGGATCGTTCCCGGCTGTTGCCAGTGCCAGGCGGCGATGAGACGTTCGCCGGTCATTATACGCTTGAGCCCCTCGGCTGTTGAGGAGACGGGCGTCGTGAGACGTATTTGCCGGCGAAGTCTGTCAGGCGACACTTTTGTGGGCTACCATCGGACACCAGAAAAGGTCCCAAGGTTCGCTCTCACTTGCTCTTAGGGATGCCTGCCGATGCTTTTCTTCCGGCTCAGCTTGCTTGCCGCTGTCCTGCTCCTCCCAGTTGCCGCCCCGGCGGTTGCCGATGAACGGCCGAAGCGCCTGGTCGTGGCGACCTGGAATTTGGAGTGGTTCTTCGATCATTACACGGGGGACAACTTCAACGAGGTTCCCAAACAGCAGTCGGCCCCTTCGCGGGCTGACTGGGACTGGAAGCTGGGCGAAGTGGCCCGGGTGATCGCCGCAATCAAGCCCGACATCCTGGCAGTGCAGGAAGTCGAAAATCGCCGCTCCCTGGTGCTGTTATGCAGCAAGCTGAAGAAAGAGTATGCCCTGCAGTACAAGTTTGCGTACATCGAGGGAGACGATTTCTTCACCGAGCAGGATGTTGCCTTGATCTACCAGAGCGGCCTGACCCACTTCGGTAAGTACGAGCAGACGAAGGGGATGCACGCCAGCAAGGTGTACTACAACATCAACAAGCAGATCGTCGGCGAGTTCGAATGGGGCCCCTCGGACGACCGCGAGCGGGTGACCATCTTCAATGCCCACTTTCGAGCGATGAACGACGCCGCCCCGATCCGCATCCGCCAGTCGCGGCTGGTGCGACACTGGATGAAAGAGAAGATCGATCGCGGAGAAAATGTGATCGTGCTTGGCGATCTCAACTCGGACGAACTCGCCACCGAAACGACGTCTGAGGGGGAGATCGGCGTTTTGCTCGGCCAGAACACCGCCAATCCTGCCGACGATCTGCTGGATACGCTGCTACAGCTTTCCAGCGAGCGCAATGCCACCCATCTCAATGGTGAGCAGTATGACCGAATCCTGATCAGTCCATCGCTCGCCGCCGACGATCCGCAGCGGACCGACCTGGTCTTCAAGCGAGTGCAAATCCGCCAGGACCTGGTCGTGCGCGGCCAGGAACAGGACCGGGACCACCGCGACGTCTACTGGAAGATCCCGGAGTCGGAGCGGGACGTTAGCGACCACTATCCGTTGGTTGCTGAATTCGACTTCGTAGGTCCAGGGCCGGCGTCCGTGCCCTAGGCGCTCCTTCGGAGCGCCGGCGCATTTCGGCTCGGAGAATGCGAAAACTCGACTACGACTTTTTCTGGCTGAACAGCCAGGCGTAGAAATCTGGATTGCTATACGTGGCGGTCCAGGAATTGTGGCCGACGCCGGGGTACTCGGTGTACTTTGGCGAGCCGCCGGCGGCTTTCAGGGCTTCGACCATGTCGCGCGAGCGCTTCACCTTGACCGCGCCGTCTTGATCGCCATGGAAGACCCAGATGGGGATGTCCTTCATCACCGCGGCGCCCGACGGATCACCGCCACCGCAGATCGGAGCCGCTGCGGCCCACAGCTCTGGCTTGCGCTGCAGGGCGTCCCAGGAGCCGTAGCCTCCCATCGACAGACCGGTGATGTAGATCCGGCTGCCGTCGATCGGATAGTCCTTGCGAAGCTGCTCAATCAGCTCGAGCGTTTTTCGCATCGGCTCGGAAGGTTTCTCGGGCATGGTGTGCGAATCGGCGCTCCAGTCGACCTCCACCCAGCGCTGGTCCTTGGGACACTGAGGAGCCAGTACGAAGGCAGGGTACTTTTCCATGACCTCGTCCGAGGCAAAGTCGCCCATGCCATGGATCAGCTGGACCCGGTTGTCATCGCCTCGTTCACCGGCGCCGTGCAGAAACAGCACGAGGGGGTACTTGGTCTCGTCGCCGCTCTTGTAGTTCTTGGGCAGCAGCAAGCGGTAGTTCAGATTGCCGCCGGTGGGGCTCTCGAACTGACGGGCTTCAAAACGGTCGCGCGGATCGACCGCCGAGGCGGTGTTCGAAATGGTCATGGAGAGGAAGGCGATCGCGGCAAGAGGCAGCCAGCGGTGAGAAGCATTCATACATCGAGCCTGACGAGCTGATTCAATACGACAGACGCGGGCCTGAGAGCCCGCGTCGGGAGATGCTTTAGAGTAACAGATTACTTCTGGCCGTACGCCTCGACAAACGTCTGTTGACGGGCAGCCGCTTGCTCGGCCGTGGCTTGTGCTTGCTCGACAGCTGCGGCAGCCTCGGCAGCGGCCTTCGCCTTGGCGGCGAGGGTCTCGTCCGCGGCCTTTTGTTCGGCTTGCAGTTTGGCCACTTCCGCCTGTAGGGCGGCGAGCTTCTCGGCCATCGCCTTGGCGGCGGCGGCCTTTTCAGCGGCAGCGGCTTCGGCAGCCTTCCGCTGATTCTCTTGCTCCGTCATGGCAGCAGACTTGGCAGCTACTTCTTGCTTGGCTGCTTCAACGGCGGCGGCCAGGGTCGTACCCATCGATTCGAAGCGGTTCTTCTCGGCAGTCAGCGATTCAACCTTAGCCTTGGCTGCCGCCAGTTGCTGGTCGGCGGCGTCAGCAGCCGCCTTCTTGGCCGCTAGTTGCGACTCGGTAGCGGCAAGCTGCTTGGCGGTGGCTTCCGCGGCAGCCTTGGTAGGGGCGACCTTGTCGGCAGCCGCCTTGTGAGCGGCGGTCAGCGCTTCGACCTGCTGCTTTGCCTTCGTGAGGGCGGCCTTCGCTTCGTCGACAGCCTTCGTGGCGGCGGCAACTTCGTCGGCGGTCTTCTTTACCGCCTCAGCCTTTTGCGCGGCGACTTCGGCGGCCTGGGCTCGCTCCTGCTCAGCCGTAGCGGCTGTTTGCTCGGCAGCTTTGGCTTTTTCAGCAGCGGTTGGAGCATCGGCACTGTTCTCGGCAGCGAGCTTTTCCGCGCTGGCCTTTTCAGCCGTCGCGGCTTCGGTGGCCGATTTCGCAGCGGCGGTTTTCTCCTCGAGCAACTTGTCCGCGGCGGCCTTCTCGTCGCTGAGCTGTTTTTGAGTCGCTTGCAGGGCGGCGAGCTTTTCGGTCGTCCCCTTCTCGGTAGCTGTTGACGTTTCCACGGTCTTGGCAGCGGCGGCTCGATCGCCTTCCGCTTTGGCCGCAGCAGCTTCGCCGGCGGCGACGGCTTCGTTCGCCGCTTTCACGGCCGCTTGTTCTTGGGCGATCTTGGATTGCAGGTCGGCGAGCTCTTTCGCGGCGCTGTCGCGGGCCGTTTGCTTCGCAGGCAGTTCCTGCTGGGCAGCGGCGAGGGCCATGTCGAGCGTCGGCGGATAGATCGGCAGGGGAGCGATTTCCTTCGCTTCGGCAGCGTCCCACATGCGAACATTGCCCAGCCAATCGCCGGCGATCACGCGATTTCCGTCGTGCGAGAACACGCATTCGAGCGCCTGCTCGCTGAAGCCGCTGAGCGTCTTAATTGCCTTGCCATCGGCCTCCCAGGTCTTTACCGCCTTGTCCCGGCCGCCGGAAACGATTCGTCCGTCCTGGGCGAAGTGCAGGCTGTTCACGCCGCCACCGTGAGCGTTCCAGCTCTTAAGAGTTTTGCCTTCGTTCATGTCCCAGAGCTTGATGGTTCCGTCGTCGCCGCCACTGGCGAGCACGTTCGAGTCGCTGCGCCAGGCCACGTCGCAAACGCCGCCATTGTGGCCGCGAAGATCGAGGTATTCACGCGCGGTGTCGGCTTCCCAAACGAGGAGTCCGCCGCTGCGATCCGAGGTGGCCAGCAACACGCCGTCGGGGCTGAACTCGATGCTGTAGATCCAGTCGGTGTGCTTCTTGATCTCGTGCAATTGCTCGCCCGTTTCGGTCGAGTAAATGCGGACCATCTTGCTGGGCCCACCGAGAGCGACCTTGGTCTGGTCGAGGCTGATGTCAGCGGCGAGCACTGCGTCGAGCTCATCGCCGATCTTAGTGATTCGGGCGCCCGTCTTCACGTCGTAGAGCACCACGCAGCCCGAATGACCGCCGCGTCCTCCACCCGCCAGCAGCACGCTGCCGCTGCGGCTGAATCGCAGGACGTAGGCTTCTCCTTCAGGAAAGGGAAGCACACCCAACAGTTCGCCCGTTTCGGTGTGGTACAGCGACACCTGCTTGTAGCCGGCCACTGCGGCGAGCGGCGCCCAGGGGCTGGTTGCAATCGCGGTCACGGCGCCCGTGCGAGGCGTGTAGAAGACCGGCTGACGCAGCAGGCCCTCGGGCATAGCGGCGGGGCCTTCCGGTTTGCCGGTCGCAGTTGGGGCGGCCATGGCCAGGTTGTTCTTCGGCTTGGCGGCCACCTTCGAACCGGCGTTTTCCGGCGCGCCTTGCTCAATCCACTTCGTAATCAGGTCGAGCTTGGCCGCGGCGAGCTTGTCCTGCATCGGCGGCATGGCTGGGTCTTCGGTGTGAGTGACCAACGCCCAGAGTCGAGAGCTTTCCTTGTCGCCCGGCAGCACCACTTCGCCGCTCGAGCCACCTTCCATGGTCTTGGCATACGTGTCGAGCACGAGGCCGCCCTTCGTGCGATCCTGCGCGTGGCACGAGAAGCAGTGCTCGCGGAAGATCGGACGAATGTGCTCGTCGTAAGTGATCTTCGGCTCCGGCTTGGCTTCCTGAGCGCCGGCGACCGTAGCGAGCAGGACCGAAAGAGCGTAGGCGATGCTTATCGAACGAGTCATGGCTGGACATTCCGAGCGGAGATCGCCGGAGGCTAACCGCCTCCGGTCCGGGCTGCCCAGGCGCCGCTCACTTGCGGCACCTGCGGCGTCTCACCTTAGTGGTTAAATACAAACTCGCGGCTGTTGAGGACTGCCCAGTAGACGTCCTGCAAGCCTTGAGTCGGGTTTTCTGCTTCGTTCACAACGACCATCAGTCGATCGATTTCGGCTGGGGTCGGCTTGCGGGACAGGGAGCGGATGTAGATCGCCTCGATGACTTCCTGCGG
>JAEZAS010000079.1 GCA_023430365.1 Planctomycetota bacterium | reverse complement strand
AAATCGTGGGCAGGTAGTCGGGGAGGCTCAGGACGAATTTCAGGTGCTTGTCGGCCAGGCCGTCGAGTTCGTCGGCCGGGGGATTGAAGCCCGCCAGCGGCTTGAAGCCGCCGACCGAGGCCTTGCCGGGAAAATCGGGATGCTCCTCGGCCTGCCAAGGCACGAAGCCGTCGATCTTGTTCGCGGCCAGCCAGCGGAGGAGATTACGCTCATCGGCGGCCCGCTTGTCCTCCGCCTTGTCGTCCTGCGATTGGTCGGGCGACTGTTTATCGTCTGTCTTTGCCGACGCTTCCTCGCCTTCAGCGTCCTTCACCTGTTCAGCCGCGTCGGCCGCTACCTTGGGTGGCCACCATCCGCGAGAACTGAGCGACCAGCGACCGAAGTGAAAATAGGCCCACGTGCTGAAAGCTCCGCTTTCCCGCAGGGCGGACGGCGGATCGCTGCCACCATGGACGGACTTATAGTCGGCTGCGATTCGTTCCAGCAAGGACGCGTCGTCGGGAAAGATCGCCTGGCGGATTTTCTGCTTGTCGCTGTTCGGCTTCCAGGGATGCAGCAGGTTGTTGTCTTCCGAAAAGCTGAAGACGATTGCGATATTCGGGTGGTCGTAGAAGAAGTCGAGCAGGGCTCGAGTTTCCGGCTCGGAGGCGGCGTGCTCGCCGTGGTGAGGCTCAAACGGTTTGTATTGGTACGGAAAGTTGCGGTCGATGTTCACGCCGTCGCCGCCGTCCTCGTTGTACTCCTCATCGCCGTCGCTATCTCGCCCTTCGACAAGCAGGCGGTACTTGCCGCGCTCGTTCTTCTTGGGGTCCGCCTTCACGAGCAGGCGGGAGTCGTTGGGATGAGCGATGTACTCACCCGTCTCGTCCTCGACCCGCATCTGCGTGATGAAGCCGTCGCCGTTCAAATCCTCGGCTGGGTCCTCACCGACCTCGAAATCACGGTCGTCATCTGTACGCCGGTCGTTGCCGGCTGGAGTTTTCAGGGGGCTGGCGAAACACTTCTGGGCCGTATCAGGATCGGGGCGCGGGAGGAAGTAGAACGTATAGCGATCGAGCAACTTACTCGTCGTTTCGTCCTTGCTCCCTTGCTCCGCCAGATTGCGGATCATTCGCAGCGACAGTTCAGTGCCCAGGAGCAACTTGCCGTCGGTGGGGCCGACGACCGCGATGGCTGGCTTTTTATCGATCCCTCCTTTTCCGACCGCCACGAGCCAGAGCTTGCGGCCGCCGACGCTTTCGCCGAGCGATTGGGTCTGAACCAGATCGAGCTTGCCGAGCGCTTCGATTTGCCGGTTGTACTCGGCGTCGTCGGCGTAGCCGGCCAGCCAGGCGGGCGTTTCGGCCACGGCGTGGCTGGCGGTCAATCCAACGAGCACCGCGATGGCGGCGAGCCGGGGCGTGAAAGAGGAAAACAGCATGAGCGGCGGGAGCGATTGGAGGTGTTCCGGGCGAGGGACGACACCTCAATCATAGTTCGCTCCGGAGACGCGCAGTAGCGGCCTGAATGCCCGGCCGACGCGGCGATTACCGCATTCGCCGGAAGATCCAGCCTTGTCGCCAGAAATAGCCGAGCATCCCCGCGGCTGTGAGCAGCATGACACCCCACACGATCGGGTATCCGTACCTCGCGTGCAGTTCCGGCATGTTCCAGTGGGAGTCGGCATAGTCGAAGTTCATGCCGTAGATGCTGGTGATGAACGTCAGTGGGATGAAGATCGTCGCGATGATCGTCAGCACGCGCATCGTTTCGTTGATACGGTTGCTCATCGACGACATGTACAGGTCGCGCAAGTCGGCGGTCAACTCGCGATAGGTTTCGACCAAATCGACAATTTGCACCACGTGGTCGTAACAGTCGCGCAGGTAAACTCGCGTGGTTTCCTGGAACATCTCCGTTTCGCGAGACAGGAGGGCCACGGTGTCGCGCAGCGGCCAGATCGAACGCCGCAGGGTGAGCAGATCGGACTTCAGGGCATGCAACTCGTCCATGACGTGTCGCCCCTGCACCTCGAGGACGGTGTCTTCGAGCCGGTCGATTTTCTCCGCGAGCGTTTCGAGGACCGGGTAGTAGTGGTCGATCACGCCGTCGATCAGCGAATAGGCCAGATAGTCCGCGCTATGCTGCCGCATGCGCCCCGCTCCATCGCGCATCCGCTGGCGGACCCGGTCAAAACTGTCTCCCGGTTCCCCTTCCTGGAAGGTCAGAACAAATCCCTTGCCGAGAAACAGGCTAAGTTGCTCGGTACAAACGCGATCGCGGCAGGTCGCCATCCGCAGGACGATGAACAGGACCTCGCCATACTCTTCGACCTTCGGCCGCTGATGGACATTCACCACATCTTCCAGGGCCAGGCGATGCAACTTGAACATCTCGCCGAGCTGTTCGATGGCCTTCGCGTCGCCGAGTCCTTCGACGTTGATCCAGACGACCGGAAACTGCTCGAGGTACTTTTCAATCTGACCGACTTCGAGGTTTTCCTTCTCGAAGCAGCGCGAGCCGTTGTAGGCCATCAGGTGGATGACCGACTTGGGCATTTCCGGGCTAGGAACGATCGAACCCGGCGGCGCCCCCGGCGCCGTCTGGCGGTGGATATGCCGGTCTCGGTGCGGTGACCGCTTCTTGGTGCGCCTCAAGCGGCGGCTCCTCGTTCGCGCCTATCAAGTCAGCCGAAAGGCGGACTTCGACGGGTCGGATAGCATTCAGGTGAATATCGCGTTGCGGATACGCAATCACGATCCCTGCTGATTGAACACTTCATCGATCCGGTATCGCAAGTCGACTTCGATCTCGCGCCGCTTCTCGGCATCCGTGCATACCGACCCCAGATTATGCGGAAGGGATAGCAGTCGCGGCACGTTGGGTCAAGAGAGACGCGAGCAACGAAGGTCGCAGCCGGAAGTTACCAACTGCCGGAGCAGGGCTAGTGGGCTTTGCTACTGGGAGGCGATAGCGCGGCGGTCGATGCGGAAGGCTTAGGGGAGGGTGTATTGCGATGGCAATACCTGCGCGCCATTCTCCGGCGGCTGTTAGCCGCCGGCTGTGGGAGGGCGTAGCTGCTATTCGAAGATCAGGGGGCGGGGCATGTCGGCGTCGTCGCGACGTTCCCATTCCCGGCGGACTTCGCCGAGGCCGTAGGCGCACATTTCGAAGTTGGCGCTCAGTCGCTCGAGGACTTCGTTCGGGGCGTCTTCTTCGCGGTCGGTTTCAATCGTGCTGGCGATGAAGTAGGCCCGCTTGCCGTGGGAGCAGTAGTCGACGAAGAAGTCCTTCCTTTCGACGCTCCGCAGCGTCCGGAGCGATTCGGGATACACGCCGGTCCAAAACAGCGTGACGTCGCCGATGAAGCGATGCACGTCGCGCTTGGCGACCCCCAACCGCTGGTCGGCTTCGGCGAGCATGTCGGCAACTTCGACGGCGGGACGACCCGCCAGGTTGCGGATGCGATGAAAGCTGTCGCTGCGGACGTGTCCCAGCAACATCTGGCTGAGGTAGTCGGTCAGCGGAGGATCGGCGACGCCCAAGCGGGTCTGAAAGACGAATTCGCAAAGCCCGGTGAAGAAGCGGGCCAGCGAGCCGCTCGGAGTGGCGGAAGATTCGGCGAAGTCACTCATGAAAACACTCTCCCCAATGCGTCCGTCGTGCCTGTGATGACAGGACGGCCGCCAATGCGGCATCGCTACTGGGGAACGTTCGCCCGGTTTCGTTCCAAGACGCCGCTGTCGGCCGTCCGGCAGCCGTGCACGAGGGCACGACCGTCGAAACCTTTACACTCAACATTTATTTCGGCTGACCGACTAAGTCAAGCATGACAAATTCAGGCTTGGGCGGCCGAATTGTCGCCTTTTCGCTGGGGCAACCGTGGGCCGGAGGGTAACACCCTCCGGAGAAAAGCAGATAGAGTCCGCGAAGCGAATAGGACTTTGCTGGCGAGAAAACGCCTTAACCACCCAGCGCCGCCATCAACGACGCGGCGTAGTCGCCCACTTCTTTGAGCACAGTTTCTCGCGGCTTTGTGCTGGCTTCGGCGATCCGGCGAACGATGGCGGAACCGACGATCAGACCGTCGGCCACCGGAGCGAGCAGTTTCACGTGCTCGGGCTGGCTGATGCCGAAGCCGATGCAAATTGGCAGCGGAGTTTGCGTGCGCAGCCAGCTGACGTTTTCGAGCAGGTCGGCGGGAAGTTGGGTTCGCTCACCGGTGATGCCCGTGACGGACACATAGTAAATGAAACCGCTCGACGACGCGGCGATGCGCACGGCGCGTTCGCGCGGCGTCGTGGGAGTGATCAGCTGAATCAGGTTGAAGTCGGTCTTGCGGCAGACGCGGGCCAGCTCGTCGGCTTCTTCGACCAGCAGGTCGGGAACGATCGCTCCGGAGACGCCAGCCGCCTGTGCATCGGCCACAAAACGCTCCACGCCGTAGCGATAGATGATCGCATAGCTGACCATCGTCACGCGCGGCAATTTCACCTGCTCCTTGAGCCCGGCGAGCATGTCGAGAATTTGCCGGACCTTGATCTTCTTTTCGAGCGCCCGCTGGTACGACGCCTGGATTACCGGGCCGTCGGCGATCGGGTCGCTGTAGGGCACACCGATTTCGCAGAGCGTGCAGCCGCGTTGGTCGAGCTGGCGAATGACGCTTGCCGTGAATTCCAGGTCCGGATCGCCAGCCGTCAGAAACGGCATGAAGGCTTTCCGCTTCGCGGAGCGAAGTTTGGCAAACAGTTGGTCGATGGCAGACATGGTGTTCATCCTCGTTACGACGATCTCTGTCGTAACGCACGGTTAGACGCTCCGCGTCCTGAATTCTGGCTTGGTTTACGGTGTAACAATCGACGCAGAGCGTCGGTGCTGGCCTTTCGCACGCGAGGCGGCGCCAACGGCAAGGAGCGATCAGGCCTGCTGGCCACGGAGGCGGGCGATCTCGGCAGCGTCTTTGTCCCCTCGGCCCGAAAGACATACGACGATGACCTCGTCTTTGGACATCTTGCTCGCCTGCACCATCGCCTGGGCGATCGCGTGCGAGCTTTCGAGCGCCGGCAGGATGCCTTCCGCCTTGGCGAGCGAGTCGAACGCGTTCAAGGCGTCCGCGTCTTCGCAGCAGGTGTATTCCACCCGGCCGCTGTCTTTCCAGTAGCTGTGTTCCGGGCCAACGCCGGGGTAGTCGAGCCCGGCGGAAATCGAGTGTACGTCACTCGTTTGGCCGTCCTCGTCCTGCATCACGTAGCTGTAGCTGCCGTGCAACACCCCCGGGCTGCCGTAGGTGAGCGGCGAGGCATGGTCGCCCGACTTGCAGCCGCGTCCGCCGGCTTCGACGCCGAGCAGCCGCACGCCCTTGTCCTCGACGAACGGATAGAACATGCCCGCCGCGTTGCTGCCGCCGCCGACGCAGGCAATGACCAGGTCCGGCAGCCGGCCGATGCGCTTGAGCGATTGTTCGCGAGCCTCGCGCCCGATGACCGACTGGAAGTCGCGGACAATCAGCGGAAACGGGTGCGGGCCGACCACGGAGCCGATGATGTAGTGGGTCGTCTCGACGCTCGACATCCAGTCCCGCATCGCTTCGTTGATCGCGTCCCGCAGCGTCCGCGAACCGCTGCTGACCGGCCGCACTTCGGCGCCGAGCAGTTTCATGCTGAAAACGTTCGGCGCCTGGCGGCGGACGTCTTCCTCACCCATGTAAACGACGCAGGGAATTCCGAAATGGGCACACGCCGTGGCCGTAGCCACACCATGCTGGCCAGCCCCGGTTTCGGCAATCACGCGTTTCTTGCCCATCCGCAAGGTAAGCAGCGCCTGGCCGAGGGTGTTGTTGATTTTGTGAGCGCCGGTGTGATTCACGTCCTCGCGCTTCAGCCAGATCTGGGCTCCGCCGCACTGCTCGGTCAAGCGCCGGGCGAAATAGAGGGGCGACGGCCGGCCGACAAAGTTGGCCAGCAGATCGTCGAGATCGGCCTGGAAGGCGGGATCGTCTTTCGCCTTGGCGTACTCGGCGGTGAGCTCTTCGAGGGCCCGGGTCAGGGTCTCGGGGACGTATCGGCCGCCGAACGGACCGAACCGGCCGGTCGGATCGGGAACTTGCGCGGAGGCGGGAGAAGAAGCTGGAGTTGTCATGAAAGCTCGCGTTCTGGTGCGCCGCGACGCAAATCGTTGTCGGCACACACCTAAAGGGAACTGTCGATTGTGGATAGGCCCTCCGACGCGGTCAAGGGCCAAGGAATTGCCCATTTCGGTAGGATGAAGATATGCCTGAATTACCCGAAGTCGAAACCATGCGCCGCGGTATCCTGCCGGTCGTCGGCAGCACGATCGTCCGCGCCGTCCCGGTGGCCTGTGAGCGAAAACCCATTGGCATTTTCCCGACTCCAGCACTGGTGACTCGCCGGACCAAAGGGCAGCGGATTATCGACATCGGCCGGATCGGCAAGCGGGTGATCGTGCACTTGGAGCGGCGGGACGTGCTCATCTTTGAGCCGCGAATGACGGGGCTGGTGCTGCTGGCCGATCCGCCGACGCAGGAACACTTGCGCTTCCGGCTCGACCTGGAAGGGGGCCCCGCGCCCCACGTTTGGTATTGGGACCGGCGGGGGCTCGGCTCGGTTCACCTGCTCAGCGAGGATGAGCTCGCCAGCCGGTTTCATGAGCAGAAGCTCGGCCCCGATGCCCTGGCGCTCACGTGGGAGCAATTGCGGGAGCGGCTTTGCACGAGCCGGCGGCCGATCAAGGTGGCCCTGCTCGACCAGCAGCGGCTGGCGGGGGTCGGCAACCTCTACGCCTCCGAAATACTCCACCAGGCAGGCGTTCATCCCGAAAAACGCTGCGACTTGCTATCGGCCGCCCAGTGGGAGGAGATTCATCGCCGGATGCTCGAAGTGCTCCACACAGCGATCAAGTACGAGGGCTCGACCCTCTCGGACGGCACCTATCGCAACGCGCTCAACGAGGCGGGCGGCTATCAAAACCATCACCGGGTTTACGACCGGGCCGGCGACCTCTGCCGCCAGTGCAACCGCGGCGTGGTCGAGCGCATCGTCCAGGCCCAGCGGGCGACGTTCTTTTGTCCCGTCTGCCAGCCGAAACGATCCCGAGGGGCTGGCGCCTCGCCCGCTCGTCGGCGGCGCTAGGGCCCGGTAACTTGGCGGCTGACCGTCCGCTCAGCACCGACTCGTCAGCGTCGCCCGCGTCACGCGGTGCGACCGTCACAATGCGCAGCAACGGCCACAGCAAATCCCCCATCTGGGCCAAATCCTTCGGCTTGCCGCAACCGGGCCCTGGCCCGTCGCCTAAGCTTGCTCGGCGATCGGGTGGTCCACGACGGGCCGCTCCAGGAGTTACCCGGTTTGAGGGGCGAATCGATGCTGAGCAGTCCACCCGACGAAGTCGCGATCTTTGAACAGATTCACGCCCTGCTCGAGGAGCAGCGTCAAGGAAAACGCCGCGCCGCCGTTGGCAATCCAACCGGTGGGATCCTCCCCCGCTTTGAAACCCGTTCGGGACGTCGCCGGCCGTATCACTGTGCGCAGCTCCTCGCTCCGCTGAAGGGACGCACCTCCCCCGCGCAAACCGATTTTGCACTCGTGCAGTGCCGCGATATCTCGCCGGGCGGATTTTCGTACTTCACCGAGTCCCGCCCCAAGAGCGACAAAGTGGTCGTCGCCCTGGGCCTCGCGCCCTTCTCCTTCTTCGTCGCTCAGATCGTCCGCATCCACCCGCCGGCTGATGGCCAGGAAGGGCCTCTGCTGGTCGGTTGCAAGTTCCTGCATCGGCTGGAGCATGCGACGTGCTAGTCGCGCACGATAGGCCGCGTATCGTCCGTAGCTGAATTCGCCAGAATTCAGACAAACCAGGGCGGCACTCGCTGGACGTCTGAAT
>JAEZAS010000071.1 GCA_023430365.1 Planctomycetota bacterium | reverse complement strand
GAGTTGGGGTCCCCTGGGGGGCGGGTTGGTGGTGAAAAACCCCGGTAAATTTTGAACACCGAGCATTTGCCTGGATGTTTGATGGACCGGGAGCGATCCGCAGGGCTGATTGAGCCGACGGTTTTCGCGAAACCAAGTCACGGAGCCCCCCGAAGGGGCCATAAAGAACTGTCGTACCAGCACCTTGCTTGGTATGCTGAGGATTCGGACAGAGAAACGCCTGGGGTAGGGCAAAACTGGCGTCCAGGCAGGGCATAAGCGAGGAATCATGGCAGACGCGTTCAATCCCTACCAGCAGTGGCTGGAGCTTCCCCCCAAGAGTGCTCGACCCAATCTCTACGAGCTGCTTTCGCTCCCTTTGGGGGAGAGCGACCCGGAGAAGATCGGGCAGGCGGCTAAACGCGCGCTGGCGAAGGTCCGCAGCATTCGCCCCGGCGACAAGGCGAAGGTCTGGGCGGGGCTGATCGACGAATTGAACAACGCCAAGCGCCTGCTGCTGGACCCAGCCCGCCGGGCCGCTTATGACGAGGCCCTGAAGCGCTCGACGACGCTGAAATCTTCCGCCGCGAAGCCGAAACCGGCGGCCGCTACGGGCGCGTCAACGCCCCCCGCCTCGCCAACCGCCGCCACGGCCGCTCCGAAGGCGGACGATCCACGCTATCCACCTGGCGCCGCGCGCAAGATGAAGCCCGCCGCACCGGCTGCGCCTGCAAACAACGCAGCGCCAGCCCGGCCGGCCGCTCCCAATGTGGCCGCTCCCAATGTGGCCGCTCCCAAAGCCGCGGCTCCCAGCGCGGTTGGTCCAAGCACAACGGCCTATGCGGCCGAGTCGGCGCCGAACCCGGTTGCTCCGTTGCAAGCCGCCGTGACTCCTGAAACGGCTGCCGCTCCCGCGATGCCCGCCGCCTGGCCCGGAGCGACGCAGACGGCCACTGCGATGCCGCCAGCAGGCAGCGCGTATCCCGCGTATGCCCAGCCGCCCGGTTACACGCCGCCCGGCTATCCCCAGCAGCCGGCCTACGTCGCTCAGCCGCAGTACCCTCAGGGGGCCTATCCCAATAATCAGGGTTTTCCCCCAGCGCCCGGCTATCCGGGAGCTCAAGCTTATCCACAGCAGCCGTACGGCTATGGTCCGCCGCAGGGAGCCCCGATGGGTGGTCCCGCTCCGGGGCCGATGGACCCGATGGCTCCGATGGCGATGCCCGTCCAAGGTCACCCGTCCGCGCCCATGGCGGCGCCGATGGGCTATCCGAATCCCATGGGAGCGCCGGGAATGCCCCCGGGCAGCCCGATGGGTGGACCGCCCGGCGGTGTGCCGATGGGGATGGCCCATCCGATGGGTCACGCAGGGTCGATGGGACAGGCCGGGGCGGCTCCGGGGCAAGGTCCCGATTCGGTCATTGGCGGGCGGACGACGAGCGCCGCGGCGCTCGCGGCAGCCAATCGTCGGCGGCAGAAGAACATGGTGATGCTGCTCGTCGGCGGCGGAGTGACCGTGGCGCTGCTCGGTGTAGGCGGAGCGCTCGCCTATCCGTACTTGATGGGTAGCGGCGATCAGGTCGCTCAGAACACCCCGACGAAGGTGACTCCACCCGTAGACGCGGGGACGCCGTTCCCTGTCGGTGGCACCCCGGGAACACCGACCGCGCCAGCACCTGTGCCTATGCCAGCTCCGATGCCGAGCGCAAACGCTCCGGCGCCCATGCCGGCGGCGCCGAGTCTCCCGCCGATGACAATGGAGGGGAACGTCAACCCGCCCGCGTCGCCGACGGGCCCAGCACCCGCGCCGGCCCCGATGCCTGTGCCATCGGCTCCGGCTCCAACGGCCATGGAAAACCCGGCGGCGCCAACCGCTCCAGCGCCTGGAGCCCCCGCGACGACTCCGCCGACCACGCCTCCGGGAACCGAAGCTCCGGCAACTCCGCCGACCACCCCGCCGGCTGAGGCGCCGACGACTCCGACCGTTGTCACGAAGCCCGAAACGCCCGCTCCGGAAGCGATGCCCGCCGCGACTGAAGCGACGATGAGCCGGCAGGATTTGCTCGCGCTGAGCAAGTCGCTTAAGACGGCCCGCGCGGCGATTGGCGAGCAGAATTTTGCAGAGGCAAATAAGCAGATCAAGGAAGCGGAACAACTGGCGAAAACGCCGGAGCTGAAGGCGAAAGTCGACCGGCTCAAGCAGATTGGCGAGATGGCTCAGCAGTTCCGCGAAGCGGTGGTGGCCGCGATTTTGGGTCTCGACGCCGGCGAGGTTTTTCAGGTCGGCGGCAGCACCCAGGTGGCGGTCGTGGAGACCGCTCCGGACAAGATCATCGTCCGGATCGCCGGGATGAACCGGACCTATCCCGTCGGTGACCTGCCGGCTGGCCTGGCCGTGGCGCTGGCGGACATGAAGCTCGACACGTCCGATCCGACCAATCGTGTGATCAAAGGAGCCTACCTGCTCGGCACGAAGAATCTCGATGCCGATGTGATCGAGAAGGCCAAGACGTGGTGGGATGAGGCCCAGTTGGGAGGCGTCGACGTCTCGCACCTGATGCCGGTGATCGACGATTTGAAGAGCGATTATGAGTTCAAGAAAGAGTTGGCTGAGCTAATGAAGTAGGCTAAGCCACTTCGACAGACGCAACAACAAAAGGAGCCGGGCGGTGTTGGCCGTCCGGCTCCTTTTGTTTGGCGCTGGGTTGCTCGTGACGAGTTCGGCGGCGACTTAGAATTCCAAGTCGCTCCGGTCGCCGGTCAGCTGGCCGAGGCGTTTGCTTTCGATCTCCTCGCGGGCTTCAGCCCGTTTGCGGATGGCTTCGCGGAGCTTGTCGAGCGACTCCTCCATGCGTTTGACCTGCAGTTCGCGTTTCTTTTGACGCACGTCGAAGTGCTTGTTGATCGTTTCGGCGAGTTCCTGCTTGAGCTCTGACTTCTGCTCGGAGCGGGCGGCCTGGTAGCGGCTGGCCAGGAGCAGGGTCTTGTGCTCAAGCTCGGCATCGGCCCGCATGAGCTCGTTCATCTCTTCGTCCGGTTCCGGCCTGCCGGGCATCCCAGGCATCATTGACATTCCTGGCGCCGCCATGCCCGGCATTCCGGATGCGTAAGGGTACGGAACCGCCGCATGCGGGGGCGGCATCGGTCTGCCGGGGTGTCCGGGAGGGCCAGGGGGGCCTTCCTCTCGCCGCGGCCGATCGGGGCGATCGCCACCTTCACGTCGGGGTTCGCCTTCGCGTCTCGGCTCACGTTCGCGGCGTGGCTCATCTTCGCGTCGGCCTTCGCGCGGGGGTGGTGGTCGATCCTCGCGGCGGTCGTCTTGCGACCAGAGGGCGCCGCCTGAGAGCGCGAGCGCGGCGACGGTGACGATCCAAAACATTCTTTTCATCGAACGGCTCCTGGAGAGTTCGAACACTAAAGGTCCCATTCATTCATTTCCTGCTCGACCGACTGGCGGTACTGCTCGAACGCTTGCACCGAGCGATCCCAATTCGACGAACCGTGCATTGCGACCAGTTGCTCGCTGGCTTCGGCGATTGCGTCGTCGACCGGATCGGTCCAGGCGGTGGATAAGATTTCGGCGGAGTTTGTTAGGGGCGGCGGCTCGTCAGCGATGGTTGCATTGGGATGAGTTGGCGAGGCGACTTCCAGTGGAGCGTTGGTTCTGGGGGATGGGTCTGCTGCTGGTCGTGGCTCGGTCTGGACAACTTCCGAGGTCTCATTGGCCGGGGAGGATTCTTTGCTACCGTCAAACCACCAGATCGTCAGCCCGCAGACGGCTACGATGGCGATTAGCGCCAGCCAATCCTGGCGAGTCGCGGGACGACTGTCGGACTCGCCGCTGGGGAGGATGGCGGCCTTGCGTACCGATGGACGAACGTCGGCCGGTTCAGTTTCCAAGCCTTCGAGCGAGGCCAGCACCCGGCTGGCGAAGTCGGCGTGGTCGGATTTGAGCTTCCCGTCCTGCTCGCGCAGCCCATGGGTCATCTGCCGCCAGGCGTCGCGGAGTTCCTCAGTCTCCGAAGCTTCCGAATCGGTCGGCAAAGGCGTGTTGTGGCTCGCGCGGGAGGTTGCCTGGAAGAGCTGATGCAATCGGTCGTCGTCGTTCATAGCAGGTCCTCTCGCAGCAGTTGCCGCAGTGTCAGCAGACCTCGCCGGCAATGGCTTAGGACGGTGTTCCGTGGGGAATCGATCGAGTCGGCAATCTCCTGAAACGACATCTCGCCGTAGAACCGCAGCAGCAATACCCGCCGCTGGGCGGGGGAGAGCTTTTGCAGGGCTTCCTGGATTCGCGTGCTCGTCTCGGCGGTCATCAATCGCTCCAGCGGACCAAACGTAGGAGCGGTCGGCTCCAGGGTTCTCCACTCGCCGGCGTCACGGGCCACATCGAGCGACAGTTCGGGGGAGGAGCGGCGGAAATGGTCGCAAGCGAGGCGATCGGCAATCGTCAGCAGGTACGCCCGTTCCTGGCCGCGGTCGATGTAGCGATCCCTAGCCAGCCAGGCCCGCTGAAACACCTCCTGAGCCAGGTCGTCGGCCAAATCGGGCCGGCCGGTGAGCGAGCGCAAGTAGCCACGAACGGCCAACCCATGCTGGTTCACCCAGCGGGCTAGTCTTTCGCGACACGCGCTTGTGGCTGGCTCGGCAGTCATCACACCACCCTCAACGGAAACGGGTGGCCGATTATTGCAGGCCCGAGAAAACATTTTCCAGCCGCGACCGGCAGGGCCCCTGTCGGCTAGGCTCCCGGTTTGCCGCAGCACTTCTTAAACTTCTTCCCGCTGCCGCAGGGACAGACCTCATTCCGGCCGACGTGTCCTCCATGCGGGACCGCAATCTCGGGGAACAGGTCCCCCACAATCAATTGCTCGGGCCGGTTGAGGAAATGGGTCGATTCCACGATGGTGGGCACGTCGGCAGCCAGTAACTCCAAATCGCCCTCCTCCCAATTCCAGTCCTCGATCTCGACGATTGTGTCGTCGATGCCCGTCGGGGGCAGGTGGTTGAGCGATCGCTCCTTGTAGCCAGACTCGCCAAACTCCTCCTCGGCCTCGGCCAGGTCGATCATGCAGGTGTCGACAATGCCAGCCTGGAAGGCCTCGACGATCGTTCCATAGGCCTCTCGACCGCAGAGGGCGGTCAGCTCGATCACCAGGGCGGCCCCGATGGCGCGGTCCATGCTGTCGATCGCCTGCCGCAGGTGCCGCTGCAAAGCGCACACGGCTTCGGTCGACGAGAGGCGTCCATCGCGGACCAGAAAGCTGCGCACTCGCAAGGCCGCCCACCGCGAGTACTCGTTCACCGCGGGGTCGCGGATGATACCATCGAGCAGTTCGAGTTGATTGCCGGCCAGCGTGGCGAGCGTCCGCGGCATGGTTTCGGTCAGCAGGTCCTCCAGCAGTTCCTCGGGCAACTTCCCCGGCAGCGTGAGGATCTCAATGACCACCGGCAGCGCTTCAACCGCCTGGAATTCGGTGAGCAGGCAGAGTCCCACGGGGAGCAAGGGGCGATGTTCCACGTGACCGGCGCGGGCCTGTTCGGCGATTTGCCGCAGGGCGTCGATGAGGGCCGGAGTCACTTCGGCACGACGTCTGCGAGCGTCGCGGATCGCTTGCTGAACCTTTTCGAGGTCGGAGCAGTCCAAGCCGGAAAGGATGGCGACCACCTCCGGACTGGACGACCGAGTGGCGGCAGAACCGCTAGAAACCGTCGCGGTCATAACTTCAGCCTCCGATAAGGGAGCGAATGAGCCGGCGAGCGCCCTTCATTCTAACGGTCTCCGGGTGGTTAAGCTAAACTAATTCAGTCCGGTTTTTCCCTCGCTTCGATGGTTACTCGCTTGCTCAAGATTCCCTCGATTCCTCATCTCTACCGCAACGTGAAACGTTGGGGAGAGATCCTGTCCGTGCTGAGCAAGTACGGGCTGGCCGATTGGCTGGCGCAGACGAACATCGAGTTCGCCAAGAACCGGCTGAAGGACCGAGATGGGGAAGCAATTGCGCGTCACACGCGCGAGGCCCGCATTCGGCTGACGCTCGTGGAGCTCGGCCCGACGTTCATCAAGCTCGGCCAACTCATGAGCACGCGCCCCGATGTCGTCGGCGTCGAGCTTGCCGAAGAGCTGACCCAGCTGCAAACCTCGACGCCCCCGGACTCCCCCGAGCAGGTACGGGCGATGGTCGAAACGGAACTAGGCGAGCCGCTGGAGGATCTGTTTGCCGAGTTCGATCTGACTCCGATCGCCTCCGCGTCGATCGGACAGGTCCATCGGGCCCGGCTCAAGACGGGGGAGCGCGTCGTCGTCAAGGTTCAGCACACGGGACTCGAAAGCAAGGTGAACGAAGACCTCGATGTGCTCGCGGGCCTCGCCCAACTGGCTGAGCACGTGCCGGAGCTACAGCCCTATCGGCCCAGCGCGAATTTCGCCGAGATGGCCCGCACGCTCCGCCGCGAGCTCGACTTCGGCCGCGAAGAGCGCAACCTGATGCAGTTTGCCAGTCTCTTCAAGGACAACCCCAGCGTCTGCATTCCGCGCCCCTACACGGAGTTTTGCACGGGTCGCGTGCTGACGATGGAAATGATCGACGGGCTGCCCCTATCGCAGCCGGCGCTCATCGACGCGGCTGGCATCGACCGCGAGGAAGTCGCCCGCCGCGGCGCCGAACTGTACTTGGAAATGATCTTCACCCATGGCTTCTATCACGCCGATCCGCACCCGGGCAACATCGTGCTGCTGCCGGGCAATGTGATCGGCCTCATCGATTGGGGCATGGTCGGCCGCATCGATGAGAAGCTGCGGGAAGACATCGAGGAGATGCTGCTGGCGATCGTCAATCACGACACGCACATGCTGACGATGCTCATCAAACGCATCGGCCAGGTTCCCCAGCAACTCGACGAGCAAGGCCTCTCGAGCGACGTGGCCGACTTCGTCGGGCATTATTCGACGCAGAATCTCGACCAGTTTGATCTGAGCGGCGCCCTGACCGACATGATCCACATCATTCGCCGGTGGCGGATCACGCTGCCGACGCAGGTGGCAATGATCATCAAGGTTCTCGTGACGCTCGAAGGAACCGCCCGCCTGCTCACTCCGCGATTCAGCCTCATGGAGGTGATGCAGCCGTTTCACCGGCGGATGATTTTGCAGCGTCTGTCACCGATGCGACAGGCGCGGAAGCTGCGGCGGATGTACGTCGAGGTCGAGCGACTCGCCGAGGTGCTCCCCGAGCGGCTGATGCAGATCTTCGATCAGGTGCAGAGCGGCAAGTTCGACGTGCACCTCGATCATCGCGGGCTCGGACCGAGCGTGAACCGCATCGTGCTCTGCGTCCTGGCCAGTTCGCTCTTTCTCGGCTCGTCCCTCCTGCTGGCCAACGATGTGCCGCCGGTTCTCTTCAGCCGGCCCACCTGGTTCGGCCTGCACAACCTCTCGATCCTCGGCCTGATGGGTAGCTTCACCAGCATCCTGATCGGCTTCCGCTTGCTGCACTCGATCAACAAATCGGGGCATCTGGACCATCGGGAAAGTGGTGAGCAGAAGAAGTAGGGCAGGGGAGAGAGCAGAGAGTAGAGTTCAGAGAGCAGCAGGACGTTCCATCGGTCCCCTCTCCCTCTGGGAGAGGGAAAGGGTGAGGGAGGCGTGAAGCGCTCAGCCGCCTGCTACCTCGTTCCCGTCGAAAGTTCTAACTCAACGTAGCGGATATACGCTTAGTGACGCAAACCTCCCTCACCCCGGCCCTCTCCCAGAGGGAGAGGGGAGTTTTTGTGAGGATCGCTTTGCGTTGAGAGTTCGGGCGCGATCGCCAGCGATCATGCAGCGTCGGCCAAGGTGGGCCGGCTGGTCCAGGCGGAAAGAACCTGTTCGAGCTGCTTGTTGAGGTCCTCGAGCCGGGCCAGGACTTCGTCCTGGCGGGCGTCGAGTTCTTCGAGAAGCGATCCGCGCGAGGTGGGATCGAGAGGCGGGCTGGACTGCATCGGGCGCGGCTCCGAAGAGTTACGGTGGGCAGCGTAACCATCGGACGTTGCCAGCCTCTGGCTTTGGGCCTTCCGCCAGGGGTCCACGAGGTGAAACCGGGGGGACTTTGCGGGTAGCTAGCGGGTCCAACAAGCCGCTCTAACCAGCCGCTGTATTGTGGCTGCGACGCGTATCGACGCAGCCTTGAAGGAAATCCCCGCCGGATACTCCGCCGGCAAGGTTTGCCACGCTTGCCTGACCGGACTACTCGTCGTCCGGCGGTGGCGGAAGCAAATCGTCGTCAGCCGACGCTGCCGGCCGCTGACGCGGGCCGGCGGGTGGAGAGGGTAGCCGACGGTCGGAAGTGGTCCGTTCCGCCTCGGTTCGATCCGACGCTGGTCGCGAAGTGGATGGACGAACGTCCTTCGCTGCTTCCGCCCCGTCGGAGTCTCGTTGTGACCGGGGCATGTCGAAATCGTCAATCGCTTCCGGCCTTTCACGGTCGACTGCTTCCGGCATGTCGGCCGCTTCGGGCTCCTCCGCGGCTGCGGGACGAACCCGCTCATCACTGCGTGGTGTTCGACGATCGCGGGCAGAGCGTTCGTCGCTGAGTTCCTCCGTCGATGGACGTCGGGGGTCCCCCAGTTCGAGATCCCGCTCCTCGGCTTCGCGAGCTGCGATGGACCGACGCTCTCTTTCAATGACTCGGTCGCGTGACGTCATTCCTGAACGATCTCGCTCGCTGACCTCCGGTTCGTAGGGATCTTCGGCGGGCGTCACGCTCGAGGCCTGCCGGCGATCGACGCGCAGCGTGCGCTCCACCCGACGCTGCGCCGTATCGTCGAGCGGTTCCGCCTCCGCATAATCGCGGCGCACGTCCAGGTCGCGAGACCGACGTTCGGCTGCGAACTCGTCGCGACCATCCCAGCGGTCTTCCGGAGTCCGTAGCGCCGATCGTCGTCCGTCGAGCGAGCGGACCGTGCGACCTTCGGTTCGTACGTCCACCTCGACATCGTCATAGTCTCGACTCGGGCGACGGCGAATCGCAAAGCCGCGTTCCCGGCGGACCCGCTCACTCACGCCCGAACCATAGTCGTCGCCGTCCTCGTAGCGACGGGAGGAGCTATAAGCGGGCTCCGGATCGCCGGGCATCTCGATCCGTGGTTCGACGTACCGCCGCTCGATGATGACCGCTTCGTCCGCAGGAATCCGTTCGACGCGGTTGCCGCGAATCCAGTTGCGAATTCGGCCGCCGAAGATCTGTGCATCGGCGGGCTCTGCAGCGAATGAGCCGACAGAGGCGCCGGCGAGAATACAAACGCAAGCTCGCTTGATCCAACGTAATTGCATGAAGCGCATGGCAAAGTCCTCCGTGGTTCCCTGGGCCGCTGGCTGGCAAAGCTAAGGGAAGCAAACGTTATACCCGGCGGGGCGATCGGGCCACCCCTTAAATTGACCAACTACGCAATAGTTTGTAAAATCCAAACCCCCAGGCCGTTCGTAGCCTCCGGACGCGTGCGGCGTTTCAGGCTGCGCACTGTCCAGCACGCTCGGGACCGGCCACATCCCGGCTCGTTCAGCCGTCCGGCGTCGTAAGTGGGCGTTTCGTGGAGCGAAAAAGGTGTTGTACGGTTGTAGCGATTTTTAGGGGCAAGCCGCCTGCCAGAAAGCGAGATAGATCGTCGTAACTAACGAGGAGGCAACGCTCTCAGAAAAGTGGAGAAGCGGCGTCCCTTCGCTACACCGGCCCGAGCGCAAAGGTTGTGTTGCAACTCGATTGCAGAAGCACTTAAGGCGGGTTGCCGTCCCATCGTGCCAGGGCTTGGGGATTTGATTGCAACGCTGGCGGAGACTCACTATGCTTATGGGCTGGACCGATTTACGTACATTTTGCTGGGGCCTCTCCGGGGCCTTGGCCCGGTGTCTTTGTTGCTTTCACCGAGGGTGCTGCCGGCGCCCGAATGCTTTCCGCTTGGAGCCAATCTGAATGAGTTCGAAGAAAACCTCTCTGCCGGGCACGTCGCGTCGGGATTTCATCCGCAATTCGTCGCTGCTCGTCGCCGGCGCTTCGATCGCCGCCAGCCAGGTGAATGTCGCCCGCGCCGCCCATTCGTTTGGTAGCGACACGATCAAGATCGGTCTCGTGGGTTGCGGCGGCCGTGGCACTGGCGCCGCCATCCAGGCGATGAACACGGGCGGAGGTGAAGTGAAGCTCGTCGCCATGGGCGACGTGTTTTCCGATCGTGTGCAGGCCGCCTATCGGAGCATCAAGGGTCAGCACAACGACAAGGTCGATGTGCCCAAGGAAAAGCAGTTTGTCGGGTTCGACTCGTACAAGAACGTGCTCCAGAGTGATTGCGACATGGTCATCCTGGCCACGCCGCCCGGCTTCCGCCCGCTCCACTTCGCCGCCGCCGTAGAGGCTGGCAAGCACGTGTTCATGGAAAAGCCGGTCGCCGTCGACGCTGCCGGCGTCCGCAAGGTGCTCGAAGCCACCAAGAAGGCCAAGGAAAAGAACCTGGCCGTCGGTGTCGGTCTGCAGCGCCGCCACGAGCGGAAGTACATGGAAACGGTAAAGGCCCTGCAGGACGGAGCCATCGGCGACATCGTGCTGGCCCGCGCCTACTGGAACGGCCAGACGCCGTGGCTGAAGCTCCGCCAGGACAACTGGAGCGAGATGGAGTACCAGATGCGCAACTGGTACTACTTCAACTGGCTCTGCGGCGATCACATCGTGGAACAGCATATCCACAACATCGATGTGATCAACTGGATCAAGAACGCCTACCCGGTCACCGCTCAAGGGCAGGGTGGTTGCGAAGTCCGCAAGGGCAAGGAATACGGCGAAATCTTCGATCACCACATGATCGAGTTCACCTACGCCGACGGCACCGTGATGCTGAGCCAGTGCCGCCACATCCCGGGCTGCTGGAACAACGTCTCGGAGCACGTTCACGGCACCAAGGGCCGTTCGGACGTCAGCGGTTCGAAGATCTTCGACGCCGACGGCAAGATGACCCAGGACTTCGGCAAGCTGGGCGCCGACGGTCACCAGCAGGAGCATCACGACCTGTTCGCCGACCTGCGAGCGGGCCGCATTCCGAACGAAGGGGAATGGGGAGCCCTGAGCACCATGACCGCCATCTTCGGCCGGATGGCCACCTACAGCGGCAAGATGCTGAAGTGGGAAGACGCGCTCAACAGCGACATCGTCGTCTCGCCGGTCGAGAAGTTCACCAGCTTCGACGATGAGCCGCCAGTGAAGCCGCTGCCCGAGGGAGGCTACGCCCTGCCCGTGCCTGGCAAGACGCAGGTGATCTAAGGCCTACGGAGCCTTTTGGTTAAGAACGACTGGGGTTCAGGACGCTCATGGGTGTCCTGAACCCCATTTTTTGTGGGCTTTCGGACATTGTTTTCATTTGCCATCGCCCAAACGCACCCGCCCCTATAGAATTGTCGCTTAGACAAGATTTCACGCCTGTTTTTACGGTTCCAGCCCATTTAGTGGCGGAACGGAGTCCCTTACGGTATGCGTCGTGACGACATCCGCAACATTGTAATCATCGCCCACGTCGACCATGGCAAGACCTCGCTGGTCGATTGCCTGCTTCGCCAAAGTGGCCAGTTCCGCGACAGCCAGTTGCAAGGCAACTGCATCCTCGACTCCAACGACCAGGAGCGCGAGCGAGGCATTACGATCCTCGCCAAGAACATCGCCCTGCCGTACGAGGGCGTGAAGATCAACATCATCGACACCCCTGGCCACGCCGACTTCGGCGGCGAGGTCGAACGCGTGGTCCGCATGGCGGACGGCGCCGTGGTGCTTGTCGATGCGGCCGAAGGGCCGATGCCTCAAACTCGCTTCGTGCTCTCCAAGGCCCTCGAAGTCGGCCTGAAGCCGATCGTCGTCATCAACAAAATTGACCGGCCCGACGCCCAGCCGCACCACACGCTCGATGAAGTCTTCGGATTGCTCATGGAGCTTGGGGCCGACGAGCACCTCGACGACTTCAAGCACCTGTTCGCCAGCGGTCGCGAAGGCTACGCCACGACCGATCCGGACGTTCGCGGCGAATCGATGCGACCGCTGCTCGACATGGTGATCAAGGAAATCCCTGGTCCGGAAGTCGATGCCGAAGCCCCCCTCCAAATGCTCGTCACCACGCTCGACTGGTCCGAGTTCGTCGGCCGGATCGCCATTGGCCGCATCCAGTCGGGATCGATCAAGAAGGGACAGACCGTCGCCCTCGCGAAAGCGGGCGACGAAGTGACCGAGTCGAAGGTCGTCCAACTGTTCACGTTCGACAAGCTCGGGCGTGTGGAAACCGAACAGGTCTCGGCTGGCGACGTGTGCGCGGTAGTCGGCATCGAAGATGTCGAGATCGGCGACACGATCTGTCACAAGGAACACGTCCGGCCGCTGCCGCGCTTGACCGTCGACGAGCCGACGCTGGAAATGATCTTCACGATCAACAGCTCGCCGTTCGCCGGCAAGGAAGGCAAGTACGTAACGAATCGGCAGCTACGCGAACGTCTGATGAAGGAGCTGGAGCGCAACGTGGCGCTTCGCGTTCGTCAGGTGGAAGGGAGCGACGCGTTTGCGGTGTCGGGGCGCGGCGTGCTTCACCTGTCGGTGCTCATTGAGAGCATGCGGCGCGAAGGTTACGAGCTCTCGGTCGGCAAGCCGCAGGTAATCATTCGCGAGAACAACGGCGTGAAGGAAGAGCCGTTCGAAACGCTGGTCGTCGAAGTCCCCTCGGACAAGCTTGGTCCGGTGATGGAGATGGTTGGCGCTCGCCGTGGCGAACTCGAAGAGATGCATGTGCGCGGCGACTACACCCATGCTCGCTTCCTGATTCCCGCCCGCGGCCTGATCGGCATGCGAACGAAGATGCTCAACGCCACGCAGGGGACGGCGGTCATTCACCATCGCTATGCCGGCTACAAACCGATGATCGGCGAGATTCCAAGCCGGCAGAACGGCGTGTACATCTCGATGGTCACCGGCCGGGCAAACGCCTTCAGCCTGAACACGCTGCAAGAGCGAGCCGATATGTTCGTCACCCACAACGACGAGGTGTACGAAGGGCAGATCGTCGGCGAAAACAGCCGCGAGAACGACCTGGCTGTGAATCCGACCAAGGAAAAGAAGCTCACCAACATGCGGGCCAGCGGCAGCGACGAAAACATCCTGCTCAAGCCGCCGCGCAAGATGGATCTGGAGGCCGCCCTCGAGTACATCGAGGACGATGAACTGGTCGAAGTGACGCCGACGTCGATTCGCCTTCGCAAGATGTTGCTCAGCGAAAACGA
Source organism: Planctomycetota bacterium (assembly GCA_023430365.1). Classification (GTDB taxonomy): domain Bacteria; phylum Planctomycetota; class Planctomycetia; order Pirellulales; family Pirellulaceae; genus JAEZAS01. The sequence goes on along the minus strand of JAEZAS010000071.1, from coordinate 21,108 downwards.
CCGCAAGCGGCAGAGCCGTAAGACGGCCGACCTGGCTGGAGCCCGTTAAGGGGCAGAAGGGTCGTCGGCTCTGCTTTTCTCAACCGGCTGGCGTCCGAGCCAGCCGCCGAAAAGCATCGAGGCAAGCACTCCTCCGAGCAACGCCCAAAGCGATCCCATGACCGCGTGGCCGGTGACGCGCACCTGCGGCGCGCCCGGCTGGATGAAGTTCGAGGTCGTCCACTGGGGAGCGCTGCCATCGCTCCAGGCCACCAGGTAGCTGCCGCTTCCGTCGGCTTGCGTGATCGTGCCCGGATAGTATCCCCCGCCTCGCCACTGAGCGTACACCTGAGAGCCGACCGCTCGATTCGCGCTCAGCTTGTCTTCAACGAAGGAGAGAAACTCCGTCGTAATGAGCCCCGTCGGCTGCGTTGGTTGAGTGGTTCCATACCAGCCGTAATAGACGACGTAGGGGTTCTGTGGGTTGGGGGGCTGCTTGAATTCCGCAAACCAATAGCACCAGCCAAACAGCGCAAAGCCGAGCCAAAACACCCGGCGGTCCCCTCCTCCCACCAAGGCTCCGACAACCGCCAGACAGAGGATCGCCAGAAAGAACGAATAGGCGGCGCTCGCTCCAAGTCGCGACTGCGAAACCAACGCAGCAAGCCCTGCGGCCAGAAGGGAGATCACGACCAAGAACGTCGTCATTGAGAAGCGAAACCGGCCCATGGCAACCTCCTTGCCAGGAAGCGTGTGCTCGGTCTTCGATCCTGGGCGGTCGTACCGCCGCAGCAAGCCTTGATTGTACTGGCGTGGCGCCCGCCCTCGCAAATCGACCCAATCTCGCCGCGAGGCTGGTGGCGACGTGATAGCACCGGCCCGAGACTTGCAGCCTAAATCGCGCAACTTGGCGAACCAGCATCAGCAAGCGCGACTCCCTAGCACACGGCGGAGGTTCGTTGTTATGGCCGACACTTCGGTCAGCACCAGCGATCTGGAATCACCCGACCACGCTCGAGAAGTCAGGATGGAAACGGTCTGCGAGCGGATCGGATGGGTGCTCATCGTCTTGGTCCTGATCGCCGCCCTGCTGGGGCTTTTGGGGCCAGGACCTCTTAGTTATCGGAAGCAGACGACCGCGGATGGATCGCTGAGTGTGGACTACAACCTGATCGAGCGCTACGAAGCGCCGGCGGAGCTTCGGATGGCGGTGGACCCGCCGTCGGTCGAAGAAGGCGAAGTTCGGCTGAGCATCTCGCGATCGTTCGTGGATGAAGTCACTCCTCAAAGCGTATCGCCGGTTCCCATCGCCATCGAAACCGTCGGCGACCGCATGATCTACACCTTCAAGATGAAGGATTTGAACCAACAGGAGGGAAGGATCGTCGCAAAATTTCAAATCGACGAGTACGGCGTGATGGAATACGACGTTGGCCTGGAGGGCCGGGAAACCATGAGAATCACTCAGTACATCCTTCCGTAGGAGGCGATCATGGAATCGGTCATTCGCGGCGTGATCGTCTATTTGTTCCTGCTCTTCGTGTTCCGAATATCGGGTAAGCGAACTCTCTCGGAAGCAAGCACGTTTGACCTGGTGATGCTGCTTATCATCAGCGAAACGACGCAGCAAGCGATGGTGAACAACGACCATTCGATGACGAATGCGGCGATCCTGATTCTGACGCTGGTCGGCAGCAGTATCGTCATGTCGCTCATCAAGCAGTGGAGTCCCACGGCTGACCGGTGGATGGAAGGCGTGCCGCTGATCGTGGTTAAGGACGGAAAGCTTCTGCACGACGCGATGAACACCGAGCGAGTCGACGAAAACGATATTCTGGAAGCCGCCCGAGAAATGCAGGGTCTCGAGCGAATTTCACAGATCAAATACGCCGTGGTGGAACGCGGCGGGCAGATCACGATCGTGCCTCAGCGGTCGCAGCAGGCATCGTGATGGTCGTGAGTGGGCGTTGTCCAAAACTGCAGGGGCGGGGATAATCGAACCATTCGCCCGCTCTCTCGCTGACTGGCCTGAACGCATGCTTCGTATCGGACATCTGGCTCTCGAATTTCCTGTCGTTCAGGCGGCGCTTTCCGGCTACAGCGATTGGCCCATGCGGTGGCTGGCCCGGCAGCATGGGGCTTCCTACACGCTCTGCGAGGTCATGCTGGATCAGTTTCTGGTGGCCATCAAAGACAACCGGAAGCGGAATCGCCACTTCCTTTACCTCACCGAAGACGAGCGGCCGGTTGCTGGCCAACTGATGGGGGCAGAGCCTGAGCAGTTCTCGGCCGGGGCCGCCCGCCTGGCGAAAGCGGGCTTCGATGTGATTGATATCAACTTCGGCTGTCCGGTGCGCAAGGTGCTCGGACGTTGCCGGGGCGGTTTTCACCTCAGCCAGCCGGAAGTGGCCCTGGAAATCGTCCGCCGCACTCGAGACGCCGTTCCGGAGAACATTCCGGTGACCGTCAAGATGCGGCGAGGCATCGACAACACAGCCGAAAGCCGCGACAAGTTCTATACGATCCTCGATGGCGCCTTTGCAGCGGGCGTGGCGGCGATCACCGTCCATGGCCGCACCGTCGAGCAGCGATACATTGGCCCCAGCCGTTGGGAGTTCCTCTCGGAAGTGAAGCGGCACGTCGGCGAGCGGACGATCCTTGGCAGCGGCGATCTGTTCACCGCGCAAGATTGCCTCGACATGATGCGGCAGACCGGCGTGGACGGCGTCACCGTGGCCCGTGGGGCGATCGGCAACCCCTGGATATTCACCCAGGCAAAGGCCCTGTGGGAAGGCAAACCGCTGCCGCCGCCGCCGAGCCTCTTCGAACAGCGCGACGTGATCCTGCAGCACTATCGTCTAGCTCAGGAACTTTACGGCGGAGATCGATGCGGGGCTTTGATGCGGAAATTTGGCATCAAGTACGCGGCCCTGCATCCGCAGCATCTCACGGTGCGGGAATCGTTCGCCAAGGTGAAGTGCCTCGAGGACTGGCAAGCCGTGCTCACCAAGTGGTACGCCGAAGATCTGCCCGGCTGTTACCCGGACCCTGCGGTCCATCGAGCCCAGGGAGAGTGCGAAGAAGCGGCCTGATTCCTTGGGTTCGGCGATTTGGGCTCACTAACCCGCCGGCTGCAAGGCAGCCGTGATTTCGGCCAGCACGGTTTCATCGGCCTCCAGCGACTTGCGCTGTTCAAGGGCCACTTTCGCCTCCTCGCCGCCGATTTGGCCTAGCGCCCAAGCACAGGCTCCGCGGATCAATGGCTCGGCGTCGTTGAGAGCCACGACGAGTGCTGGAACCGCCTCCGGTCGTCGCTGGTTGCCTAGGACGATCGCCGCATTCCGTAGGATGCCCCGACGCTTCGAACGCCAGAGTGGTGTCCGCCGGTAACGACGACGAAATTCCTCTTCGCTGATCGATAGAAGCTCAAGCGCATCCACCGGCAGGTTAGTCGGCTGAAACGCCGGTTCGCTCGTAGGCGGGGCCTTGCGATTCCATGGGCAAATATCCTGGCACACATCGCAGCCAAACAGCCAATCGCCAATGCCCGGCCGCAGCTCCTGTGGAATGGGCCCCCGTAGTTCGATCGTCAGATAGCTGATGCAGCGTGTGGCGTCGAGCACGCCCGGCTGGGGAAACGCCTGGGTCGGGCACGCGTCGAGGCAGGCCGTGCAAGTACCGCAGTGGTCGGTCGCGTGCGGCTGGTCGTACTCGAGTTCTAGGTCGGTAAGCAGGGCCGCAAGAAAGAAGTAGCTGCCGGCCTGCCGGTTGAGCAACAGCGTGTGCTTGCCGATCCAGCCCAGCCCAGCCCGCTGGGCGAACTCGCGTTCCAATAGCGGAGCCGAGTCGACCACGCCCCGGACCGACGCCCCAGGAGCGAGTTCATGCACCACCTGGGCCAATTGCTTCAGCCGATCATGAATCACATCGTGATAGTCCGCCGGTCCCCAGGCATAGCGCGAAATGCGGGCTTCTCCGGCCTGCGGCTGCGGCAGCTCGACCGTCCGATAGGGCAGAGCAAGCATCACCAGGCTGCGGCAGCCGGCGAGGACGTGCTCCGGGTGCTCGTAGCCTGACTTGCGGTTCTCGATATAACTCATTTCCCCGGCGTAGCCGAGCTCGATCCACTGGTGCAGCCGAGCCACTCCGGTGGCGGTGACAGCTGGAGAGATGCCGGTAAGCGTGAACCCCAGCCGCTCTGCGGCTGCCTTGAGCGCGCGAGTAACGGCGGAGCGATCGACTCCGTCTGGAGTAGTCGCCGAAATGTCTTGGCGGAGATTAGTCGCCGTTTTTGGCAGCATCCGATTCCAGGCCTACCCATCCGGGGCGTTTTGCGTATTCTTATGCATGCCGGCCGCGATTCTTGCAGTCGCGCGGCCGATTCTTCTTCACTCGCTCTTGCCCCAGGGACACCAGCGAAAAAATGCCCTATCAGTACGCCGATTCTCGCGTCGTCAACGTCGCCCTCGTGCAGATGACCTGCACGGAGGAAAAGCAGCCGAACGTCGATAAAGCGCTTGCCCGCATCACTGAGGCGGCCGAGCGTGGAGCGAACGTCGTGTGCCTGCAGGAATTATTCGCCGGTCCCTACTTTTGCCAAACCGAGGATCACCGCTGGTTCGAGACGGCGGAGCCGATTCCTGGGCCGACGAGCCAGTTGCTCGCCGACGCAGCCAAGCGCCACGGCATTGTGCTCATCGGCTCGCTGTTTGAGCGACGTGCCGCTGGACTCTACCACAACACGGCGGTCGTGTTCGACGCCGACGGCAGCCAGGCCGGTGTGTATCGCAAGATGCACATCCCCGACGATCCGCTGTACTACGAGAAATTCTACTTCACTCCGGGCGATTTGGGTTTCCGCAGCTTCCAGACGAAGTTCGGCAAGATCGGCGTTTGCGTCTGTTGGGACCAGTGGTATCCGGAAGCGGCTCGTCTGACCGCGATGACCGGGGCCGAGATGCTGTTCTATCCGACAGCGATCGGCTGGTTGCCCGATGAGAAGGAAGAATTCGGTCCCAGCCAGCACGCGGCCTGGGAAACGATGATGCGCAGCCACTCGATCGCCAACGGCGTGTTCGTTGCGGCTCCGAACCGCGTCGGCCGAGAAGGGGCGTTGCAGTTCTGGGGCGGTTCATTCATCAGCGACCCCAACGGCAACCTGCTCGCCAAAGCGGGACACGAGAAAGAGGAAATCCTGATGGCCAAGGTTGACCTGGACCTGGTGGATGTCGTGCGCACGCACTGGCCGTTCCTGCGCGATCGCCGGATCGACGCCTATGGCGATATCACGCGCCGTTACCTCGACCAAGTCTAGTCGCCGCCTGGGTTGAAGCACTCCATGAGCACGTCTTCCGCTGCCGAGACGCCTGCCGCGCTCGGTTACCGCTGGCCCGCTGAGTGGGAACCGCACGCCTCCACCTGGGTCTCGTGGCCCCACAATCCCAAGACCTGGCCCGATAAGTTCGAGCCAGTTCCGGAGCAGTTTGCGCAGTTCGTGCGGTTGCTCGCTCGCTATGAGCCGGTGAACGTGCTCGCCGGCGGCGAGGCGGTCATGAAGGTTGCTCGGGAACTAGTGGGCAGTTGTCCCAATGTCACCCTGCACGACATTCCGACCAACGACGCCTGGTGCCGCGATCACGGCCCGACGTTTCTCGTCAGCGACAAGCAGCTTCCTCCAGCGCTCGTCGACTGGCAGTACAACGCGTGGGGCGGCAAGTATCCGCCGTTCGACAAGGACAACCTGGTGCCGGGGCGGATCGCTGAGCTTCAGGGACGCCGTCGGTTTGAGCCGGGAATCATCCTTGAGGGCGGCGCCATCGAGGGCAATGGCCGGGGAACGTTGCTGACGACCGAGTCGTGCCTGCTCAATCCGAACCGCAATTCCCGCCTCGATCGACAGGCGACCGAGCGCTACCTGCGAGACTATCTCGCGGTCAGCAACATCCTCTGGCTGACCGGAGGGGAGGTTGCGGGTGACGACACGGATGGCCATATCGATCAGATCGCTCGCTTCGTAGCTCCTTCGACCGTGGTCGTCGCGGTGTGCGACGATCCGAGTGAGGAAAACTACGGCCCCACGCAGCAGAATCTCACCGAACTGCAGAACATGCGGGACGAACGAGGCGAGTTGCTAACCGTCGTCCCCTTGCCGCTGCCGCGACCGCTTTTTGTGGACGATCAGCGACTGCCGGCCAGCTACTGCAACTTTCTGATTGCCAACGGCTGTGTTATCGTCCCTCAGTTCGACGACCCCGCCGACCGTCGGGCCATTGAGATCCTCGCGGAACTGATGCCGGACCGCGAAGTCGTCGGCTCGCCGTCGCTCGATCTCGTCTGGGGCCTCGGTTCGTTCCACTGCCTGTCGCAGCAGGAACCGGCGTTGTAGCAATTCGTCGTCTCTCACCCTCTGGCAAGTTTACCATGTCGGCTGCCGCGAAATACTGGCTCGTAAAAACGGAACCGGATTGCTTCTCAATCCAGGATTTGGCCAAGTCGCCGAAGCGGACGACCTGCTGGAGCGGCGTGCGGAATTATCAGGCCCGCAATTTCATGCGGGACGACATGAAGCTCGGCGATCGAGTGCTGGTGTATCACAGCAGTGTCGATCCCCCGCACGTCGCTGGCGTCGCGAAGATTGTGCGCGAAGCGTATCCCGACCACACCGCGTGGGACGAAAGCGACGACCACTACGACCCGCAGTCGCCTCAGGACAATCCCCGCTGGTTCATGGTTGATATTCAGCTCGACAGCATCTTTGACGAGCCGATTCCGCTGCCAGAGCTGCGCAAGCTGCCGGAACTCAAGCAGATGGAACTGCTTCGCAAAGGCTCCCGGCTCTCCGTCCAGCCCGTGCGCAAGGAAGAGTACGAAGCGATTCTAAAACGAGCCCAGCGGCCTGCGGTTCACTCGAAGTAGCCCGAATCTGGGCTACTTCAAATCAGGCGACCGTCGGGTCCGCCTCCTGGTTGCTGGCGACCAGATCGTCGTCGAGCGGAATGTCCGGCTCAATGACGCGCATCGAGCGCCATTTGCCTTGGGCGAATCGAAACCAGTAGATGACGGCCAGCGACGCGATCCAGCCCGTCATGATCCACCACCAGCCGTACAGTCCCCAGCCGAAATAGTTTTGCCCCAGCATGCCGATCGTGATCGACGTGCCGGAGACGATCGTCGTCACCAGGAGGACAAAGCGCGTATCGCCCGCCCCTCGCAGCGCGCCGACGAAAATCACCTGCACCGCATCGAACATGCAATAGGCTGCCACGAAGCGCAGCAGGATCACGGCTACACCGCGCACCTGATTGAACTCGTCGACATTCTCCGCGGTTCTGAAAGGGAGCAGGAATAGGTCCGACGCTCCTACATACAGCATTCCGAACAGGAGTGTGTAAAACGCGGCGATCCCCAGGCCGGTCATGGTGGCTCGTGCGGCCAGGTCGTCTCGTTCGGCCCCCAGATGCTGGCCGACGAGCGTGGTCACCGCTATTCCCAGCCCATAGACGGGGATGAACGCCACGGCGTTGACGTTGAATGCCATGGACGTCGCCGCCCCCTCGATGACACCGATCCGGCTGACGAACATTACCAGAATGGTAAAGGCCCCCGCTTCGATCAACATCGGCAAGGCGCTCGGACCGCCGAATCGCAATAGCCGCCACATCAGATCCGAGTCCAAGCGGTTGCCGGTGTGCAAGGCATACGTTTCCCGATCCGCCGGGCGCTGCATCAGCAGCCAGAACACCACCACGTTGAACCAATTGGCCGCCACGGTGGCAATCGCGGCTCCTTTGATACCAAGTTCCGGAAAGCCGAAGTGGCCAAAAATCAGCACGTAGTCGCCCACAATATTGATCAGCGTGCCACCGATGTTAACGAGCATCACCGTGCTGGTTTGTCCACGTCCCGTATAGAAGGACGACATGGCGTTGGAGAGGACAACCGCTCCAGCGCCAAGCGTCAAGTATTGGAAGTAGACGACCTGCAATTCGAAGGTCTCGGGCGTTGCGGCTGACCATCGCAGCAGTTGAGGCGCAAGCGGGATCGCTAGCAGCAGGACAGGCGTCATCACCCATCCGAAACGCACCCCCTGGGCCACAGCGAGGCCGATTTTCTGTGGCCGTTGGGCGCCGTAGTACTGAGCGACGAACGTCGTCACGTACGACGCGATTCCCATCGGCAGACAGATCAGCGTCCATTGCAGCATCCCAGCCGGCAGGGCCGCGGAGATTTCGTGGGTCGAATGGTGCATCAAGAAGACGCGGTCGATAAACCACTGCAGCGACCAGAAGGCCGTCGAGACGATCAGCGGCATGGCGACCGTCAGCACCTCGCGCAGCCCAGCTGGCCGACTCCACAACGAACCTTCTTCCGACGCCAACGACCGCGACATGCCAATCCTTTATTGCTTGAAGGCGAAGGCGATAGAACGCTCACCCGATCCCGCAAAGTTTGCCTACTATGCAGCATACCGGCCGATGACGATTCGACCACGCCCCGACTGCTGCGGTCCTCCGCGAGTTGCAGGGACAATCGGCCTGCAGCGAAGGTTCGCGCGGGGCACGATTCGCTGGTTGGGCTTGAGCCACTCTGTGGTACATTCCTACGGATCAAACACGGCTCACGTGTCCATTTTGCAAGTGCCTGGGTTCCGCAAACAATGAATCTGCCCGCCTTCCAAACTCTCTTCGCACTCGGGTTCCTGCTCCTGCTGTTGTCGATTCCGTTGGGCTGGGCAATCTGGCGAGCGCGGCGCGACGGCCTGACGCTCGTGCAATCAATGTTCTGGCGACTCGCCTGGCTGATGGTGAAGTTCCAATGGCGAGCCACGCTTCCCGGAAAGTTGCCCATTCCCGATGGCCAGGGTGCGATTATCGTCTCCAACCATCGGAGCAGCGTCGACCCATTTTTCATCCAGGTTTCGACCCGCCGGAAGGTGCACTATATGGTTGCACGCGAATACTGCGTGCATCCGGCGTTCGGACCGTTTCTGCGGACCTGCGAGGTGATTCCCGTAGGGCGGGGCGGGGTGGACACCGCCGCCACGAAGATGGCGATCCGGCTGGCGGCCAGCGGCGAAATGGTCGGCATGTTTCCGGAGGGGCGGATCAACATGACGGATGAGCTCCTGCTCCCCGGTCGGCCTGGGGTGGCGCTGATCGCGCTCAAGGCCCGAGTCCCGATCCTGCCCTGCTACATCGAAGGCTCGCCGTACAACGGCACTGCGTGGAGTCCGTTCCTCATGCGGGCCCGTGTGAAGGTGAAGTTCGGTCAACTCATCGATATCTCCGAGTACTACGGTCGCGAACAGGAACCGGGCGTCCATGCCGAGATCATGCGTCGCTGCATGAAGGCCGTCGCCGAGCTGGCGGGACAGCCAGACTTCGAGCCGAAGCTCGCAGGACGAAACTGGAAGCCGACCACCGAACAGATCGAAGCGGACATGGCGTCCAGCGAAGCCAATCGCCGTCGTGATCCGGTCTGAACAATCCCGACTTCACTCAATCGTGGTCGACGGCATCGAGCACCTGATTGGAAAGCTCGCGCAGTTGGCCCAGCGCCGACTCTTCCGCATTTCCTACAGCGAGCACAGTTGCGATCGGCTCTCCGCTCTGAAATCTCGTTCCGGGCTGCGGAATGTCTGCCAAAGCGGGTTCCTCCGAGCCATTGAGCTGTGCGACGAGATGGGATAAACGCTCTCCCGCCTGACAAGCCGATCGCGCATAAACGATCGCCTTGCCGTGCGTCTGTTCTGACCTCCCTCGAGAGCCCGGCGAGACGTCCAATCCACCTGTCTCGCAGGCAGACACATGCACGGCAACTAGATTCTCCCCGGTAACGCGTTCAACCACTTCAGCGGAAGCGGTGAGCCGTGGGTTGACTTCGAGCACCCAAACGGCGTCTCCCTGAACCATCAAGTCGACACCAAACACGCCGCGCATCGAAAAGCTTTCTGCAAGCACTGATCCAATTCGGTGTGCCTCTTCGAGCGCAGCCGGACTAATTGCCAGAGGAGCAATCGAACCGGCGTAGCCGAACGGCTCGAGGGCTCCGAAGGCCGGGCCAATCAACTGCCTGCTCGCGCCAATCAGGCGACAAATCCCATGGGCTGCGACATAGAGTGCACTTGCCGGCGTTCCTTCCAAGTATTCCTGCTCGTACCACCCCACGGGGACTGCCTGCGATTCGTCAGCCGATGCAAGATAGACGCCTCGGCCTCCGCCGGAACGCAGCGGTTTAACGATCCTCGGTTTATCTCGGTGGGCGGGCGAAGAGTAAGGATAGCGCAGCCCCGCGGAGGTAAGCACTCGGCTGAGGCAAGTCGGATCGCGAACGCTCCGCAGCACGGCTGCGTCGTTTCCTAGCAGGGGACGCACCGCCGCCAGTTCCTCGACCAAAGCGGGGTGATTCTCCAGCCCACCGGTATATAGCCACGGGGCTTCAGGGGCCGCTGCCAAGGCTTTCCGAAAGCCCGCGGGGAAACTGTCAATTCGCTTGGTCGCACCGGCGGCGCAAGTGTCCAGGTCGGCGAACAGATCGATGCTGTAGGGTCGGTATCCCGCCGCCCGCGCTGAGACGGCTGCGCTCCGCGCGCTAACCCCAAGAATGATAAGGATATCCGCCATGCAAATTGCTGGGCCGCAAAAGCGGACCCATGAGTCGTCATCGTGCCAGCAAGGCAGCAGCGCCCACTAAGCTTCCGGTCATTGTCGCCAGCTAACAGTCACCGCTGATCATTGTCCCGCGGCCGAAATGTTAATCTTCGCCGACGCTTTCGGCTAAGATTGTAAGCCTCTTCTTGACAGGTATCCGGCCGATTCGCTCTAGTCGGGAGGAATTCCGTCGGCCATAGCGGGAGAAACCGGAGTCTCTATTGGCCGGATGGCGATGCCCGCCATCGTCCCATGCGTCGGCTTCGGGCTGTAGGTAGCAGAAGGGAATTTTGCATTCGACCGAACCGGTCTCGTCCTATGTCTCGATTTGTTGAACTGGCCACCAATCTGCAACACGACGAAACGGTAGTGCTTTTTCCGTCGCTCGGGCACCTCTCCCCCGACGGAGAAACCTGGCATGTGCAGGTTCATGGCGAGGTCTACTCCCAGCGAGGGACCTTAGGGCTGACCAAGCGCTTCCTGCTCCGCATGCTGAAGCGGGCGATGCAAGCGCCGGAGGCCGACTTCGGCAATCCGATTTTTCAGGCCCGCATTTCGCGCTGGCTGGCAAACGATGGACGGGGGAAGCGAATCGCCATCAAGGTGGGACCGAGCGTGCACGTCCTGCCGAAGAAGTCGTCCAAGAACGGTCATTTCTTTGGCACCTTGCGACTCACCCCTCAGGAGCTCGAAGCGTTCAACGCTTCGGCGGGCGATGTTCGCTCGTTGACCCTCGACGTGTGCGATCGCGCGGGTGAACCACTGTCAGTACAGGGACAAGTGTACCTGCTCGGCCAGCAAGGCGTGTCGGTCATCTCCGATATTGACGACACGATCAAACACTCGCACGTCGCCTGCAAACGAACGTTGCTTCGCAACACGTTCTTGAATCAGTTCGAACCGGTCGCCGGAATGTCGGAAATCTATCGACGTTGGGCCGAGGCTGGCGTGGCGTTCCACTATGTTTCGTCCTGCCCCTGGCAGCTGTACCGACAGATCGCCGACTACTTCACCGAAGTCGGTTTTCCTTCCGGCTCGTTCCATCTACGATCGTTCCGCCTGCGGGACCAATTGATCCGTCGGCTGCTGCTCCTGCGCCGTTCCGGCAAGGCCAAGGTCATCTTCCGGATCCTGAAAACGTTCCCCAAGCGGCGGTTCGTGTTGGTTGGCGATTCGGGCGAACAGGATCCGGAAATCTACGGCGCCGCCGCCCGCCGATTCCCGGAACAGATCGATCGGATTCTCATCCGTCGCGTTACGCCCGAAAGCGATAGCGTCGAGCGCTACCGTAAGGCCTTTCGCGGGATCCGCGACGGAATCGTTCAACTGTTCAACGATCCCGCGGAAATCGCGGATATTCAATTGCCAGCCGCCGGACCAGCAGTCGGCTAAATCGTCCTCTTAGCTCGATAGCCCTTTGGCCACTTCGGCCGCGGCGGCGACCGTCTGGTCGATGTCTTCATCCGTGTGGGCCGCCGAGACGAATAGGGCCTCGTACTGGCTGCAGGGCATGTACACGCCGCGATTCAGCAGGCCCCAGAAGTAGCGGCCGTATCGCGTCGTATCGCTGAGGGCGGCGGATTCCCAGTCGGTGACCTGCGCGTCGTTGAAAAACAGGGTCATCATGCTGCCGACACGCGTCAACTGGTACGGAATGCCCGCCGCATTGATAACTCGTGCCAGTCCATCGGCCAGGCGTGCGCTCAACTGCTCGAGGCGTTCATAGGGAGGACGATCGCGCAGCTCCTTCAGCGTGGCGATGCCCGCAGCCGTGGCCACCGGGTTGCCGCTAAGCGTTCCGGCTTGAAACACTTTGCCCGCCGGCAGCACGTGCTTCATGATTTCAGCTCGACCACCATAAGCGCCAATCGGCATCCCGCCGCCGACGATTTTGCCGAGCGTCGTCAGATCGGGCGTGAATCCAAACAGCTCCTGAGCGCCACCCCGAGCGACGCGAAAACCGCTCATCACCTCGTCGCAGATCAGCAGCGCCCCGTGTTTCCATGTCAGCTCACGCAAGGCCTGCAAAAAGTCGGTCGTCGGCACGACGCAGCCCATATTGCCGACCACGGGCTCGAAGATCACGCCCGCGATGCGTTCGCCATGTTCCGCAAAAATCTCTTCCAGCCCCTGCGAATCGTTGTAGCGGGCGACGATCGTATCCGCGACGGTTCCCGCCGTCACACCCGGTGAATTGGGCACTCCGAGCGTCGCCGCCGAGCTTCCCGCGGCAACCAGCAGGCTGTCGACATGCCCGTGGTAGTTGCCCGCAAACTTCACGATCACGTCGCGACGGGTGAAACCCCGCGCCAGGCGGATCGCGCTCATCGTCGCTTCGGTGCCGCTGTTGACCAGCCGCACCATTTCGATCGATGGCACCAATTCGACGATTAATTCGGCAAGCTCATTCTCGCCGGGCGACGGAGCCCCAAAGCTGAACGCACGATCGACCTCCGCATGCACCGCCGCGACCACGGCTGGGTGCTGATGCCCAAGAATCATCGGCCCCCAAGAGCCGATGTAGTCGATGTAGCGGTTGCCATCGACGTCGAACAAGTAAGCGCCGCTGGCCCGCTGGAAAACGACCGGTTCGCCCCCGACGCCGCCAAAGGCCCGCGCAGGGCTGTTCACTCCGCCGGGCATCAACTGCTGGGCACGGGCAAAAATCTCGTGGCTCTTGGTTCGGTTCATCATTCGCTCGTTTCCTCATTGGCCAACAAATCGGCCAGCATCTGCTCGCGCCGCGTCAGAAAGGCCCGGGTCACTTTGTAGTGTTCGGTCTCTTCGTAGGTTGTCTCATGAATGCCCGACTTCGAAAACAGGTAGAGCCGCGCATTCGGATAGGCCATGATAATCGGCGAATGGGTCGCGATGATGAACTGCGATCCGCGCTGCACCAGTTCATGCAGAGCCGCCAGGAAAGTCAGCTGGGCCTGCGGCGAAAGCGCCGCTTCCGGCTCGTCGAGCAAGTACAGTCCGTTGCCCGAAAACCGCTGCGTGACAATCTGCAGAAACGATTCACCGTGTGACTGAGCATGCAACGACAGCGGGCCATAGGAAGTCGCCCCAACGCGATTCACCTCGGTCGCGAAGTTGTAGAAACTCTCCGCTCGCAGAAAAAACCGGTCGCTGCGCGCGAGTCGAACGGCCCCTCGGGCCAACTGCAGATTTCGATACAGTTCGCTATGCGTCGGCGCCGTTTCAAAGTTGAAATTGGGCGACCCTCCCTCGGGATTCATCCCTTCGGCAATCGCCACGGCTTCGAGCAGCGTCGACTTGCCGCTGCCGTTTTCGCCCACGAAGAACGTCACCGCGGGGTGGAGTTCGAGCGAGTGCAGCGAGTGAATCGCCGGAATCGAATAAGGATACTCCGCAAACGACGGCACTCTGTCCCGATGCAGGGATACGCGTTTGATAAATCCCGGATCGCCAGCCCGCCGCACGATTCAATCTCCAACCGATTCATCGCCGTCCATCAAATGAACGATCGATAGAACACAGGGGCGTTTCCCTTTACCTGTTCTTGCTCACCCCAGCCACTTCACCACGTCCTTCGCCCAGTACGTCAAAATCGTCCCCGCTCCGGCGCGGCGCATCGCGATCAACGATTCCATCACGACCGCCTTCTCTTCGATCCAGCCACGCTCGGCAGCCGCCTTCACCATGCTGAACTCGCCCGAGACGTTGTACGCCGCCAGGGGCACGCCTGGGAATCGATCGCGAATCATGCGCAGGATGTCGAGGTAGGGCAGGGCGGGCTTCACCATGATGAAGTCAGCCCCTTCGGCCAGGTCGAGTTCGACCTCACGTAGTGCCTGCCCCGGGTCGGATGCGGGGTCCATCTGGTACGCCCGCCGGTCGCCGAACTGCGGCGTGCTCTCGGCGGCCTCGCGGAACGGACCATAGAACGCGCTCGAGTACTTGGCCGCGTAGCTCATCAGCGGCAGGTGTTCAAAGCCGTTCGTATCGAGTGCCCGCCGGATCGCGCGGACCATTCCGTCCATCATGCCGCTCGGCGCGACCATATCGGCCCCAGCCTGCGCGTGGCTGAGCGCTTGCTTGCCGAGCAACGTGAGGGTTTCGTCATTGTTCACGTCCATCCGGCCGGTGTGGTTGTCGACCACACCGCAGTGTCCGTGATCGGTGTACTCGCAAAAGCAGACGTCGGTGATCACAAGCAGGTCGGGAGCCGCGTCCTTCGCCGCCTTGATCGCCTGCTGGATAATCCCATTGTCGCTGTACGAGTCGGCGCCATGCGAATCCTTCTCAGCTGGAATCCCAAACAGGATGATCCCGCCCAGCCCCAGCCGGGCCGCCTCTTTCGCTTCCTGGGCGATGCCGTCGACCGACAACTGAAAATTCCCCGGCATCGAGCCGATCGGCTGGCGGATGTTCTTCCCGGTCCGGGCAAACAGCGGCAGCACCAAATTTCCAGGCGAAAGGTGCGTTTCCCTCGCCAGCTGCCGAACGGCGGGGTGATAGCGCAGCCGCCGCATACGTGTCGAAGGAAAGCCAGATTCCGGGTGCGATGATGCCATGAGTTACGTCGTCAGTCTGGTTTGTAAGTGAAAATAAGCCCCGGCGAGCCACAACACGTTTTTACTAGAGCGCACAACAGCTACGTTTCGAGGCCACCCGTATCGTCAACCACAGTGCCCTTGGATACTTACGTCGTCCGCAGCCCCAAAACCGACCATTTGAGTACAACAGTTCTACAACCCCCACGCAGAGGTATCCGCCTCGTATGGGTTGTGAAACTTAGGACAACGGATGACGCCGTAAACAGTCACTCCAATCCTTCCGGCCTCAGGAACGCTAACCGCCCCCCAGCCGTCAACCGCCCATTATAACAAGCGAGTCGCGCTGCTACCTTGAACCGCGCGCCAGTCCCAGGGCTCTGCGATACGCCCCTTCGCCCCTTCGCCTGGGCAGTAACAACCGTCTCGGAACCCCTCCCGTGTCGAACACCTACCTCACCCTCCCGCGAACCGAAAACCAGGCCCTCGGCATCGCCCGCTACGCCATCGACTTTGTCAACGGAAAACTCGCCCAGCCGAGCGACGCGGTCCTGGCAAAGGTCGAGCAGTTCCACCTCGACTCGATCGCCTGCGCCATTTCCGCTCTGGCTGAGGGTATGAACGCTCCGATCGTCCTTCGCCAGGAAGCGCTCGAGTATCAGGTCGACGCCTCGCGCGGCGTTCCGGTTTTCGGTTCCAAGATCCCAGTCAGCCCCGAAAAGGCGGTCGTCGCCAACAGTTCGGCGGTTCGCGAGCTCGATTCCAACGGCACCAATTTTGGCTACAACCCCCGCACCGGCTATCAGCGCGGTGAGTTCGGCCACAACGACTTCTATCCGGTCGCCATCGCCGCAGCCCAACTCGCGGGACTCGACGGCAGGCGCACTTTGCTCGCAATGCTCTGCCTCGACGAAATTCGCGGCCGGCTCGCCGAGGTCTATGGCCTGAAGGACCACAAGATCGATCACGTGCTGCACGGCGCTATCGCATCGGCGGCGGTCTACGGAGCGGTCCTCGGCGCCACGGCTGAGCAGATCGAATCGGCCATCGGCATGGTCGTGGCCCACTACGTTCCGTTCCGCGCGATTCGCCACGGCCATCAGCTCTCCGACAGCAAGGGGGCGTCCGCCGCGATCAGCTCCGAAGTCGCCGTGCAGTCGATGCGCCGCGCGATGCGTGGTTTTGTCGGTCCCGCCGACATCTTTCGCAATCCCCAGGCGGTGTTTTGCCTGTTCGAACCACCACCGCAGAAGGACGCCAGCCCGTTCGACCTGGAACTCGCCACCGGCGGCGACGACTTCGCGATCATGGGCATGCATTTCAAGCTCGGCCTGTACGAACACCAGTCAGCCGGCGCTATCGCCGGGCTGATTCAACTGCTCGAACAAAACCCGCAGGTCCTGAAAGCCCCGGAAGCGATCGCAGCAATCCGCATCGCCATCTATCAGCCAGCCCTCGGCATCATCGGCGATCCCCACAAGCGCGACCCGCGCACGCGGCAAAGCGCCGACCATTCGATGGTCTACATCATCTCCACGCTGCTGCGCAAAGCGATCGAACAAGGCGGCGCCGGCTGGAAAGAACTGATGCTGACCCCCGACGACTACAACGACGCGGCGATCATGCATCCGCTTACGCGGCAACTGATGCAGCGTATCGAGTTCGTCCACGGCGGGCCCGATTACGACGCGAAATACCCCGACGGCATTCCGACGACGCTCGACATCCAGCACCGCGACCTCGGTCTGCTGTCGAGCGGCCTGGTCATGTATCCCGAAGGGCACGCCCGCAACACGAGCGGCAGGCTGAACGACCTGCTCGCGCACAAGTTCCGCGTGCTCACGAGCAAGGGAGTGGCCGACGTCGAAGAGCTCTACCGGCGGTTCACCGGCCTGGCGGCCAAATCGAGCCAGGAAATTCGCGACCTCTACGATTTCTCGCTCACCGTTGGTTCCGCGTAGAGCGTAGTCATGTTCGGCCTCCTCAACGTCAACAAGCCGGCCGGCATCACGTCGCGCGATGTCGTAAATCGTGTGCAGCGGCTCGTGAAGCCACACAAGGTCGGCCATGCCGGCACACTCGACCCGCTGGCGACCGGCGTGCTGATCGTTTGCATCGGCCCGGCGACGCGGCTGATCGAGTACGTCCAGCGGATGCCCAAACGCTACCTGGGCACGTTTCTGCTCGGCAGGCGGAGCGACACCGAAGACATCGAAGGCCACTTCGAGGAACTCGACGATCCGCCGCAGCCCGGCGAGGACGCAATTCGCGCCGTACTGCCACGATTCACGGGCAGCATCGAGCAATTGCCGCCAGCCTACTCGGCGCTGAAGATTGACGGCAAGCGCGCCTACAGTCTGGCCCGTAGCGGCCAGGAAGTGACGCTCCAAGCACGGACGATCGAGGTTCATTCCATCGAACTCGTCCGCTACACCTATCCCGAACTGGTCTTGGACATCCGCTGCGGCAGCGGCACCTACGTCCGCTCGCTCGGCCGGGACATCGCCCGAGCCTTGGGCACCGAAACGGTAATGAGCGCCCTGGAGCGGCGCGAGATCGGCCCCTTCACGGTCGAAACGTCCCTCGCCGACGCCGCGCTAACGCGGGAAACCATCGCAGCCCACCTGCGCCCCGCGGCCGAAGCCGTAGCGGGCTTGCCCACCGTCGTCGTAGGACCGAACGAGTTGGCAGAACTCGTCAACGGTCGACGAATCCCCAATCCAAGCGGCCTGGAGGCTACCGAGATCGTCGCGTTCAACGAAGCCGGCGAATTGGTCGCCTTGTTGCGCCCAGCCGAAGATGGTCGCCTGCAACCGACAAGGGTCTTCCCAGCCGGATAGGCACTAGGAATCGGCACTTTCCGCAATCAGCCCGCTTCAGCGGGCTCACCCGTTTGCCACCGGCTTCAGTCGGTGGCCAACCAGCTACGAAGCCCCAATCCGCCTCCGCCGGGCCTACGGTCGCTAATCTCGGAACATCCGGAAGCAGGCTCCCGAAAATCGCCCCGATTCGGCCGCAATCCGCCCGCCTTCGCCCAGCTGCCGCCAAACTGCGGGCTACACTTCCGCAGGGTTGCACTCCGTCACCGCTGGCCCCTGCGCCGGCGGCCCGCCTCGACCACTCCCGCCGCAAACGGTCGTGACACGTGTGCCCCTCGCGTAAAGGCTGACCCGCGATTTCCTCAAGCTGGACGTCGCGCCGCCAGCCTGCCGAACCAAGACAACAGAACGATTGTCTTGGGCACGGACGCGCCCATGGTCCTTTGCTGCCGCGATGACCGCGGCCCGCGATCGCATTCAAAGCGCGTCGATGTTCGAGAACCGCAAACTACGTCTGGATCTACTCGCGCTCGCGCTGTTCGCGCTCGCCGTATTCTTAGGTGCTGCGCTAGCCACCTACGATCCCGCCGATCCGATCGGTGAGCTCGTCTTTCCGCTTTCGCTCGTCCACCAGCACGACCCGCTCGTCTGGCCGGCCAACGAGACCTATCACAACGCCTGCGGTCGCTGGGGCGCTCTTGCCTCGGACGCTCTGTTCAGCTGGCTCGGCATTGGAGCGTACTACGCCCTGTTCTCGCTCGCCGTGCTCGACTACAAGCTGCTGCGCCGTCACGAAATCGATGTGCCGCTGCTGCGCACGTTCGGTTGGCTCGTGTCGCTCTTTGGCGGCGCCACCTTGGTGGCGCTCTCGATGCCGGAATATTCCCCGGGGCCGATCATTGGCTCCGGCGGCTACCTCGGCGCGCTAGGCAAGGCACTGCTTGAGACCCACTTTGCCACGGTCGGCGGCATGATCCTCGCCACGAGCGTCACGCTCGGCGGCCTGCTGCTGTGCACCGACTACGCCCTGGTCCGCATCGGCGTCTTCTCGGTCAAGCTGGTCGCCGCCAGCCTGACTGGAGTGCGCATCCAGCTCCCCAGCTTCTCCTTGCCGTCGCTCCGGAAGAAGACCGATCTGGAAGACGGAATCGATCTGGGGGATGAAGAAGACGAAGGCGTTGCCGTCAAGCACAAGACCAAGATCACGCTCGACGACGAAGCGGACGAAGAGGACATCGACTCGGAAGAGGACGGAGTCGAGACCCCCGCCGTGGCAGGCAAAGTGCCCGCCCTGCTCAAGGCCCTCGTCCCCTCGGCTGGGGCTGCGCCGAAGAAGCCAGCCGCCGCGGAAACCGGCCTGCGCATTCGCAACCCCAACGACAAGAAGAAAGAAGCGGCGAACAGCACGCCGGAGCTCAACATCAGCGACGCCCAGCCGATGGGCAACCCGGAAGAGTACGAGTTGCCATCAGTCGAGCTGCTGCTGCCGAGCGAGGAAGCCGACTACGACGCCCAGGCGAGCGAAGTCCGTCGCAAGGCCAAGATCCTCGAGAAAACGTTCGCCGACTTCGGTTTCACCGTAAAAGTGGTCGAAATCGAGACCGGCCCTGTGATCGCGCAGTACGAGGTCGAGCTCGAAGCCGGTTTGCGTTTGTCGAAGATCACCGGCCTGGCCGACGATCTGGCGATTGCCCTGCGCGTGCCGTCGGTTCGTATCGTGGCGCCGATCCCGGGCAAGAACACGGTCGGTATCGAAGTGCCGAACGAGACGCGGCAGGTCGTGCGGCTGCGCGAGGTGATCGAGGAATCGGCGGCCAAGATCAAGAAGATGCGGATTCCGCTCTTCCTGGGCAAGGACGTCTCGGGTAACCCGCTCGTGGCCGACTTGTCGGCGCTGCCTCACCTGCTGATCGCCGGTCGTACCGGTACCGGTAAGAGCGTGTGTCTCAACGCGATCATCTCATCGATCCTGATGACTCGCCGGCCGGACGAAGTGCGCATGCTGATGATCGACCCCAAGATGGTCGAACTCTCCGGCTACGGCCGGCTGCCGCACCTGATGCATCCAGTAGTGACCGACATGCGCAAGGCCGAAGCGATTCTGGCTTGGGCGGTCGAGAAGATGGAAGAACGCTACGCGCTGCTCGCTCGCGCGGGTGTGCGTCATATCTGCAGCTACAACCAGCTCGGCGAAGAAGAGCTGATGGAGCGTCTCCAACCGGAGGACGACGCCGAGCGCTCCGCCATTCCGCAGCAGCTTCCGTTCATCGTGATCGTCGCCGACGAAATGGCCGACCTCATGATGACGGCTGGCAAGGAAGTGGAACAGCACATCATCCGCCTGGCTCAAAAGAGCCGAGCGGTCGGCATCCACCTGATCCTCGCCACGCAAAAGCCGACGGTCGACGTCATCACGGGTCTCATCAAGTCGAACTTGCCTGCCCGTATCGCCTTCCAAGTCGCCAGCCGCACGGACAGCCGCGTCGTGCTCGACGAAATGGGAGCCGACAAGCTGCTGGGCAACGGCGACATGCTCTTCCTCTGGCCAGGCACCAGCACGCTCCTCCGCGGCCAGGGAACTTACCTGAGCGACGAAGAAATCAACGAGGTCGTCGACTTCGTCAGCCAGGGCGAACAAAACTTCGTCAACGAGCTGGTCAACATCAAGGTGGCCGATGCGGAAGGAGAAGAAGCTCCCAAACCGGGCGCCTTGAAGAAGCGCGACGACCTGTACGAAGCGGCGGTCGACGTCGTGGTTCGCGAGGGACGCGGCAGCGTGTCGCTCCTGCAGCGCGCCTTGGGCATCGGCTACGGCCGTGGCGCTCGCCTGATCGACTACATGGCCGAGGACGGCATTGTCGGCCAGTACAACGGCTCGCAGGCCCGCGAGGTGATGATCTCAATCGCCCAGTGGGAAGCGATGCAGGCGGGCGGCGATGGGGCCGCCGAAGAAGCGCCTCCGCCGGCAAAGTCCGGTGGTGGAGGTTCCAAGCCGAGCGCGAAGAAGTCGCCTCCCGCGCTGCCCGCTCCGAAGAAGGCGGCTCCCGAGATTCCCGAGCCGCCGAAGCGCCGCAGCAATCGCATCCTGCCCGAGCCAGATCCGGAACCCGAGATGGAGGAAGAGGTCGAGGAAGAGCTGTGGGA
>JAEZAS010000048.1 GCA_023430365.1 Planctomycetota bacterium | reverse complement strand
ACGCCCCCCCCAGCCCCCCCCGCCTTAAGGCGCGGGCCCCGCGCGGCGCTCTTCCGGTGAGTGAGGAGGTCTAAACCCGCACTCATCCCGTGGCTGTTCAAAATTTCCCTGGGTTTTTCAACGGACCCCCGGGGTGCAGGGGACCCTAAAGTGGTGAAAAACCCTCCGAAATTTTGAACACCAAGTAGCCGGCATCCATTTCCCGGCTCGCCATGGAATGGCCCTCTGCAATCGGCCAGCCTGCCGCAGTGGCGCCGCCGTATCAGGCATCCCAACGGGTGCCTCCCTGGGAAGCACCTCGCTGTAGGGCCGCAGGTTGTCCTGCAAACCAGATTTCCAAAGACCAATCACCGCCTCGACGCAACCTACAGGGTATCGCCGGAGCGCTGTGTAGTCAGTATCTGCTAAGCTTTTTGTGATAAGTTGATGCGAAGGTCTCCGCTGCGCCGTTTGCCCCGCGAAAACTCGCTCCCCAAGGGGCCAGCGCCAGACGGCTCTGTCCTGCAAAACCCCGCGGCAAGCCGCGAAGCATTCGACCCGTTGCTAGCCCCGCATTCCCGGCATGAGAATCGCTCAAAACTGAGGGAAAAAACTTGACAGTCTTGCAGCCTGCTGCGAGACTTCGGGATCTAGTCAAGGTTTTTCGGAAGGTTTAATTCCTTTTCTTCTTCCTAGTGAGGTTGGCCATGCTTCTCTCTCCTCTCCGTAGGGTGGCTCGACGCGGTGGTTTCACACTGGTTGAGCTGCTCGTCGTGATCGCCATCATCGGCGTCCTCGTGGCGCTGCTGCTCCCGGCCGTGCAGGCGGCTCGCGAAGCGGCCCGGCGCAGCCAGTGCAGCAACCAGCACAAGCAACTGGCGATCGCCATTCACAACCACCACGACACCTACAACTACCTGCCGTTCCGCGAAGGTCGCTTCACCGCCTACCCGGCGAGCTACCAGGGACGCAAGAGCGGCTTCATCACGCTGCTGCCGTTCATGGAGCAGAACGCGCTCTACGACCAGATCATGAGCGAGCAGGTCATCGGCGGAACCACCTACGCCCCAGGTGGGCCCGAACCGTGGAACGGTTCCTACACGCCGTGGAAGGCCCGCCTCAAAAACTTGTTTTGCCCCTCCGACGGCAGCCCCACGAGCACCGGCGTGGAACACAACAACTACATGTTCTGCAGCGGCGACTCGATCGGTCAGCTGAACTCGGACAACCAGAGCCGGGGCATGTTCGGCCGCACGAACACCGACAAGGGCTTCCGCCTGGCCGACGTGACCGACGGCTTGAGCAACACGATCGCGCTTTCCGAGCGGCGTCGGGGCAACACCGGCGTGAAGGTGACGCTGACCGCCCGCCAGAGCGGCGAATGGTTCACCACCCCCAACGGCTGTCTGTCGCAGTACAACGCGAGCACCAAGACCTGGGCAGTGAACGCGGTCGCTCATGCCGGCCTGCGTTGGCCCGACGGCGGCACCGCTTTCCACGGCATGACCACCAACGCCCCGCCGAACTCGGTCTCGTGCACCTGGAACGACCACGACGCCCAGCCTGGCCTCTATCCCCCGAGCAGCTTCCATCCGGCCGGCGTGAACGCGGCGATGGGCGACGGTTCGGTGCGCTTCATCTCGCAGAACATCAACTGCGGCAACCTGAGCGCCGACGGCAAGACCCTCTCGGGACAGAGCCCCTACGGCGTGTTCGGCGCCATGGGCACGCGTTCCGGCGGAGAGAGCCTCCAGGCCGACTAAGTCCTTAGTCCAACTGGCTTAGAAATCGAAAGCCACGGCTCGTCGCGCAAGCGCGGGCCGTGGCTTTTTTTCTTGACTGCCGCTTCCGAGCGCTGGGGCGCTGCGCCCCTGTCGGATCCCCGGTACGCTCCCTCCGAATTTTTAAGGATGGGCCCAGCGGTCTCCCTCGAATGGACAAAAAAAGTTGACAGTCCTACGGGTGCATGCCACACTCGGGACCCGGTACGGTCGATTTTTCCCTGATTCTTTCTTCTCTGATAGGGGGTTCGGCTTATGGGTCTCATTCCTCTCCCCGGGGCAGCGCGACGGCGCGGGTTCACGCTCGTCGAACTGCTGGTCGTGATCGCCATCATCGGTGTCCTGGTTGCCCTGCTGCTCCCCGCCGTGCAGGCCGCGCGCGAAGCGGCCCGTCGCAGCCAGTGCAGCAACCATCACAAGCAGATGGCTATCGCGATTCACAACCACCACGACACCTACAACTACCTTCCCTTCCGCGAAGGTCGGTTCACCGCTTTCCCCAGCAGCTACCAGGGGCGTAAGAGCGGGTTCATCACCATGCTGCCGTTCATGGAACAACAGCCCCTCTACGACCAGATCATGACGGAACAGGTCATCGGCGGTACGACCTTTTCTGCGGGCGGCCCGGAACCTTGGAGCGGCTCCTACACACCCTGGAAGGCTCGCATCAAGACGTTCTTCTGCCCGTCTGACGCCAGCGCAAACAGCACCGGCGTCGAGCACATAAACTACATGCTCTGCAGCGGCGACTCGATCGGCCAGAACTATTCCAACAACCAGAGCCGCGGGATGTTCGGTTACACGTCGACGGATAAGGGCTTCCGCCTGGCCGACGTGACCGATGGTCTGAGCAACACGCTCGCGGTGTCGGAGCGTCGCCGCGGCAACTCTTCCGTCCGGGAAACCCAGACGGGGCAGCAGAGCGGCGAATGGTTCACCACGCCCAACGGCTGCCTCTCGCAGTACAACAGGACCACCAAAACCTGGGCGATCACCGCCAGCACTTGGTCCGGCGTTCGGTGGCCCGACGGCGGCATGGGGTTCGGCGGACTCACGACCAATGCTCCGCCGAACTCGGTTTCGTGCGCCTGGAATGCTCATGACGCTCAGAACGGTCTCTATCCGCCGAGCAGCTACCACCCAGCGGGCGTGAATGCGGCGATGGGGGATGGCTCCGTCCGCTTCATCTCGCAGAACATCAACTGCGGCGATCTGAATGCGGACGGCAAGACGTTGACCGGACAGAGCCCCTACGGCGTGTTCGGCGCCATGGGCAGCCGGGCCGGTGGTGAAAGCCTGCAGGCCGACTAGGCAGGCCTGCGATCGTTCCCGCTGGGAACTGCTAATCTGAAAACTGGTGGCCTCGTCGCTTCGGCGGCGAGGCTTTTTTCGTTTGATGGGCTCCTTGTCCGCCAACCGCCCTTTGACCAGCAAGTCCGATAGGGGCGGCTCTCCAGGAGGGCGCTGGCGATTTCTCGCGGTAAATCCGTGCGCCGAGTGGTCTTCCCTTAGGAAAAACCAGGGCGCAATCCGCGGTTATCTCCTAGGAAAAGTCGGTCTTAGCCCCCTCTGCCGCTTTGGAGCGTACGCAACTTTCCGATAGGGCGCAGCATTTGCCAATGAGGCCGCTCCCTTGGTGCTCAAGGGCGTTTGATCTGCCGCCGGACGTTTTCAAAGATAAATAACGGACCTTTGCCGGTAAAAAACTTGACGCGTTCCGTCGATAATGCCAGACTGTGCCGGACTATAGAGTGTGGAAAATACCACGCCCTTATCACTTTTCTCTCCGTTACTGGATTCATTTATGTTCCGAAGTCTCGCGTTTCGCCGCCCCAGAGCGGCCGGTTTCACCCTCGTGGAACTGCTCGTGGTGATCGCCATCATTGGTGTTCTCGTGGCCCTGCTTCTCCCGGCCGTGCAAGCGGCTCGTGAAGCGGCCCGTCGCAGCCAGTGCAGCAACCAGCACAAGCAGCTCGCCATCGCCATTCACAACCACCACGACACCTATGGCTACCTGCCGTTTCGCGAAGGCCGTTTCACCGCCTTCCCGACGAGCTACCAGGGGCGCAAGAGCGGCTTCATCACGCTGCTACCCTTTATGGAGCAACAGCCGCTTTACGATCAAATCATGACCGAGCAGGTCATCGGTGGAACCACCTACGCCCCGGGTGGGCCCGAACCGTGGAACGGTTCCTACACCCCGTGGAAAGCCCGCATCAAAACCTTTTTCTGCCCCTCCGATGGCGGCCCCCAGAGCACGGGCGTCGAGTTCACCAACTACATGTTCTGCAGCGGCGACTCGATCGGTCAGCTGAACTCGGACAACCAGAGCCGGGGCATGTTCGGCCGCACGAACACCGACAAGGGCTTCCGCCTGGCCGACGTGACCGACGGCCTGAGCAACACGATCGCCATCTCGGAGCGCCGCAAGGGAAGCTCCCTCGCCGTGACCCGCACCGCCCAGCAGAGCGGCGAGTGGTTCACGACCCCCAACGGCTGTCTGTCGCAGTACAACGCGAGCACCAAGACCTGGGCGATCACCGCTTCGGAATGGGCGGGCCGGCGCTGGCCGGACGGCGGCATGGGCTTTACAGGCATCACGACGAACGCTCCGCCGAACTCGGTCTCGTGCGCTTGGAATTCCAACGACGCCCAGCCGGGTCTTTATCCCCCGAGCAGCTACCACCCGGCCGGCGTGAACGCGGCGATGGGTGACGGCTCCGTCCGGTTCATCTCGCAGAACATCAACTGCGGCGACCTGAGCGCCGACGGCAAGACGCTCAACGGCCAGAGCCCCTACGGCGTGTTCGGCGCCATGGGGAGCCGGGCCGGTGGTGAAAGCCTCCAGGCTGACTAGTCGGTGGGTTGGCTGCGGAGTCCGCAGCTTGGTATCGTGATTGGACATCTCGAGGCTCGCCGCAAGTGGGCGAGCTTCGCGCTGCTCTCGATCCCTATCTCGACGGAGCCTCTCCTGTGTCTGTGAAATCTTTGTTGGCGCTCGTATTGAGTTGTGTGGTGGGTGCGTTGCTGGGTTGCTCGGGTGGCGCGCCGCCGGGTCCGGAACAACTGCCGACGGTTCCCGCCGCCGGAACGGTCACCTACAATGGCAATCCCTTGCCGAACGCGGACGTGTCGTTTCAGCACTCCGAAGGCAAGGTGACGGCGACCGCCAAGACGGACGCCCAGGGCAAGTTCGCCCTCAAGGCCTACGGCGAGAAGGAAGGCGCTCCGGCTGGCTCGTACACGGTCACGGTCTCGGTGAGCACGGCTCAGGAGATTGAGCCGGGCGTGCTCGCTCCGGAACCGCCGGGAGGCTTCAAGTCTCCCATCCCGACCAAGTACGGCAGCGCGACCACTAGCGGCCTGAAGGTTGAGATCCCAGCCGAAGGCTCGACCGATTTGAAGGTGGATCTGCAGTAGGCCGACCGCCTGGAATTCGTTCGTAAAAATTGAAAAGGGCAGACATTCGTGTCTGCCCTTTTTTTTTAGCCGGCGGGTCACTACCCGCCGGAAGCGGCGCGTTGGACTCTAATTTGGCGCGAGAAGCTCGGCTCCTCGCGCGGGGCTACGAGGCGGAGCCTCGGGGTGGTTTCGTCCCAGGCTGGAGCC
>JAEZAS010000044.1 GCA_023430365.1 Planctomycetota bacterium | reverse complement strand
GGCTCCAGCCTGGGACGAAACCACCCCGAGGCTCCGCCTCGTCAGCCCCGCGCGAAGACGCCACCGCTGCCCACCAACCAAACCCGCCTTCCATCGCTTGGCCCAACGCCGCCTCGCCCCTGGCCCGCGGCTTGGCGTTCCCCGCCGATCCCCTTACAATGCGGGCCGTTTGTTTCCTGGCCACTCAGGGGCGGAGCAGCATTGTGCCCGGAAAAATTGAAGGGTCGGTCGTCGCTTACTCGGACGACGGCAACCTCGTGACCGACATTCCCCACGACCGCCTGCGCACGGTGCCGTCGCCTAGCGGCGTGTCGGTCGTCTGCGACGAGCATGAGACCGTCGGCATTTTTCCTCCCGACCACAAAGAGCCCAATTTCACCTTCCTCGCCCTCCTGGGACCGAGCGGCTTCCTGGAACTGGCCATCGTGGGCGACAGCGCCAAAGCGATGCTCGGCGTCCGGCTGGGCGAAAAAGTGCTCGTGAAGTGGTAGTCACCGCCTGAAACCATCTCTCCCGCGTAGCTGAATTCGCCAGAATTCAGACAGCCCCGGCCTCCCTACGAAAAACGCCGGAACTCTGGCGAATCCAGCCACGTTCGTTCGTTCCAATGACCGCCCCCACTCTCGCTGATCTGATTCGTTGGGACCGTGAGCATGTCTGGCATGCCTTCACGCAGATGTCCGAGTACGAGCCGCTGCTGATCGAGCGGGCTGAAGGCTGTACGCTAATCGACGCACTGGGGCGTCGGTTGATCGACGGCGTAAGCAGCCTCTGGTGCAACGTCCACGGACATCGCCATCCGCAGATCGACGAGGCGATCCGCCGGCAGCTCGACGAAGTCGCCCATGTGACGCTGCTGGGCAGCGCGCATCCCACGACCGTCAAGCTCGCCCGCCGCCTGGCCGAGATGCTGCCGCAGTTGCCGCACGTGTTTTTTTCCGACAGTGGAGCGACCGCCGTTGAAGTCGCCCTCAAGATGGCCTTTCAGTACTGGCAGCAGCGCAGCGAACCTCGGCCTGGCAAGACGAAATACCTCGCCTTCGACAACGCTTACCACGGCGATACGCTCGGCAGCGTGAGCGTCGGCGGCGTGGCCCGGTTCCACCAGATGTTCCGGCCGCTTCTGTTCGATGTGGTTCGCCTCCCAGCGCCCGATTCCTATCGGCTGCCAGCAGGCGTTCAGCCGACCGCTGCGCTCTCGCATTATCTCAGCCAATTCGAGGCGACGGTTCGCGAACATCATGAGTCGCTCGCCGCTGTCGTTATCGAGCCTCTGATCCAGGCCGCCGCGGGGATGGTGACCCATCCGCCCGGTTTCTTGCGCGGCGTGCGCGAAATCACTCGCCGCTACGACGTATTGCTGATCGCCGATGAGGTGGCCGTCGGCATGGGACGCACCGGAACCATGTTCGCCTGCCAGCAGGAAGAAGTGATTCCCGACTTGCTCTGTCTGGCCAAAGGACTGACCGGCGGCTACCTCCCGCTGGCGGCGACCCTTGCCAGCGACGAGATCTGGCGGGCGTTCCTGGGACGCTACGAGGAATCAAAAACCTTCTACCACGGACACACGTACGGCGGGAACCCGCTCGGCGCTGCGGCGGCCCTGGCGACGCTCGACGTCTTCGAGCAGGAGCAAACGCTCGTTGCCATGCGACCCAAGGTCGAGCGGCTGGCGGCCTTTCTCGCCCGGATCGCCGGACATGAGCACGTCGGCGATGTGCGGCAGCGAGGGCTGATCGCCGGCATCGAACTGGTCAAAGACAAGCAAGCGAACGAGCCGTTCCCCTGGGCGGAGAAACGGGGCATCCGCGTCTGTGAGCACGCCCTCACCGAAGGCGTCTGGCTCCGTCCGCTGGGCAATGTCGTCGTCATTCTGCCCCCTCTGGCCATTTCGCTCGCTGAGTTGGATCAAATCTGCACCGCCGTGGAGCACGGAATCGACGTCGCCACGCGTTAACCGCCGCTTGCTACTGCGGTTGGGGAACTTATGCGCTATCAAAACGTTTGCCTGGAATCGCTTGCCTACACCCTGCCTGAGGAAGTGCTGTCGAGCGACGAGATCGAGCGCCGGCTGGAGCCGCTCTACCAGCGGCTGCGCCTGCCCGAGGGCCGGCTGGAGCTGATGACCGGCATTCGCGAGCGGCGCTTGTGGACGCCGGGCACGCGGATCAGCGACAAGAGCATCGAGAGTGGCGAGAAGGCGATTGCCGCGGCGGGAATTGATCGTTCGCTGATCGGCGCTCTCGTGCACGGCTCCGTCTGTCGCGATCAGCTCGAGCCCGCCACCGCCTGCCGCGTGCACCATCATCTCGGTTTGCCCAACCGCTGCCTGGCCTACGACATTTCGAACGCCTGCCTGGGCTTGCTCAACGGCATCGTCGAAGTCGCCAACCTGATTGAGCTTGGGCAGATCAAGGCGGGCCTTGTTGTCGGTACCGAAGACAGCCGGCCGCTGCTCGAAGCCACGATTGCCGAGCTCAACCAGCGCACCTCGCTCACCCGCAGCGACATCAAAACCGCCGTCGCGTCGCTCACCATTGGTTCCGCAAGTGCAGCCGTGCTGCTCACCCATCGCGAGCTAAGCAAAACCGGACACCGCATTCGCTCCGCTGTCGCCCGGGCCCACACGCAGCATTACCGGCTCTGCGAAGGGGATCACGCAGGAACCGAGGCGGGCATGTTGATGCAGACTGACTCGGAAAAACTGCTCGAAGCCGGCATCGAAACCGGGGCGATGACGTTCACCGAACTGCTCGAGGACGCCGGCTGGAAGCCGTCGGACATCACGCGCTCGATTTGCCACCAGGTCGGCGGCACGCATCGCAAGCTGATGCTGGAGTCGCTCGGTCTGGCGGCGGAGAACGATTTCGCGACGTTCCCCTGGCTCGGCAACACCGGCTCAGCGGCGCTTCCATCAGCTATGGCGCTGGCCAGCGAAGAAGGCTTTCTGCGCCCCGGCGACCGCGTGGCGATGCTGGGCATCGGCTCGGGGATCAACTCCCTGATGATCGCCGTTGAATGGGGCGGCAATTAGGCCCGCGACCGCCTTCGCTCCCTCTCCCTCCGGGAGAGGGCCGGGGTGAGGGAGGCCCGCAGCACGGTACGCTTAGCTTCAGAAGATGTCCTCACCCGACCAAGCGTTTCGCCACTACTCAGCATCGGGGCGCATCGCCCGGGCGATGATATCGGCATCGAAGTAGTTGATATTCATGCCCGCATCGACGACGAGCGATTGGGCAGTGATACCGCTCGACCGTGGGCTGAGCAGGAACACGGCGACGTCGGCCGCCTCCTGCGTGGTCACCGCCTCCTTGCGCGGAATGACCTGCTCGGCGTACAGGTACGAATCGATGTACCCCGGAATGCCCGCCGACGCGCTTGTCTTCAGCAGCCCCGGCGCGACTGCGTTGAAGCGGATTTTTGAGAATCGGCTGAACGATTTCGCGAGGAAGGCGAGCGACGAGTCGAGGGCCGCTTTGATCGGGGCCATGTAGCCGTAGTTTTCGCTGGCCATCCGCGTGGTCGAGATCGAGACGGTCACGACCGACGCGTCCAGTTCGAGCAAATCCTTCAGCGCGTTGCACAGGCTGATCAGCGAGAAACAGGAAATGTCGACCGACCGCAGGAACGCCTGCTTGGGCGTTTCGTGAAACGGCTTGATCCCTTCGGGATAGTCGGCAAAGGCGATCGAGTGCAACAAGCCGTGAAAACGATAGCCTGCGGACGCCAGATCGGTCGTGAGTCGAGCGATTTGATCCTCGAATTCCACGTCGCACACATAGACTGGGCTCCCCGCGAGCAGTTTCGCGAGACTTTCCTTGCGCTGCTCGGACCGCACGACGTAAACCACGCTTGCGCCGCACTCGGTGAGCGATTTGGCGACGTGATAGGCGACGCTCTTCTTGTTGGCGACGCCGGTCACCAGGAACGTTTTGCCCGAGAGCTTCAGATAGTCCATGATCGTGCGTTTCTAAGCTCAGGCCGGCTTGGCCAGCGTGACGACGAAGTCGAGCGTGGCGGCCGTCTTGCCGTCGCAGATGACCTTCGAGGAAAGGAAAAAGGCCGACGCGACCCGCTCGTTGAGCCGGGTCTCGATCTCGATCGTGTCTCCCGGGCGGACCATCTTTTTGAACTTCACGTCCGACAGCCGACCGGCGACCGGAACCCCTTCGGCTCCGCGGACCGTCTCGCTGAGCAGCACGGCGCCCGCCTGCATCGCCGCCTCGCAGAGGATCACGCCCGGCACGAGGGGATAGTCGGGGTAGTGCCCCTGAAAGAAGAACTCGTCGGCCTGAAACGTCTTCTTGCAACGAATGACGTTCTCGCCGCGCTCCACGATCTCGTCGAGCAGCAGCATCGGGCTGCGGTGGGGAATGGCGGCTTCGATTTCAGCACGAGACATGAGATTGATGGTGCTAGAGGCAGGACGAATCCAAGAGCTTGACAGAAAAACCTAAGCGAACGCCCGTTGAAAGCCGGCTTGCTCAAAGTGCCGGTCAGCGGTAAGGGCCAGTTGCAGCCCGCGATCGGTCATGATGACGAAGGAAATGCAATCGGTGAGCGACCAGGCCTTGTCGGGGCGACTGGCGTACAAATCGAAGGCCTGGTCGAGGAGCGGGGAGTCGGCCGGCACAATCTCGACGGTTGGATCGGAATGACAGCGCTTCCAGAACTTTCCGGCTACCTCACGCAATTCAATGCCGCAGTAGGCGTCCATCACCTCCAGCAAAACGGCGCTCGAGGTGATGAGACGTTTCGGCTGCCGGTAGGCGACAACTTGCGCGTGCCAGGGCTCGCTCCGGTTCAAGAGAGCGATCCAAAAGAAAGTGTCGACAAAGGCCGCGCTCACTGATTGTCGATCCCTTTGGGAGCGCCGTGAGCGTAGAAGTCATGATTCTCCGCCATATCTGGCGGGCCGTCGACGGCCAGGGCGGCCAGATCGGCAAACAGGGTCGACTTCGGCTCGTCTTCGTTCGCTGGCGTTTGCGGGACAATGACCGTGACTTCGACCGTACCCGGGGCCAACTGAATGCCACTCGGCGGGCGAATACTGCCGTCAGGAAGAACTGTTGCTTGGAATCTCAGTTCGGACACGATGACATCTCCGGATGACCCCGGGGCGGAGTATCTCCCCATTATAGCCGGCTGCGCCTAGCAAGGGACTCTATTCTATCCGAGCGTGCTCATCGAAGGCGCCGGCGCCTTCATCAGCAGCGCATCGACGTCGTTCGCCACGATCACGCCGTAGTTAATCGCCCCCAGCCAGCCCGACATGATGATGCCAACGCTTCCCGCGTGGTACAGACCTTTCACCTGTTCGGGCAGGGCCCGGCTGACGGCCAGGCCTTCGAACTTGGTGCCGAAACTCGCGCCGTGGACGTGGGCCGTGTAATGCTGGAACGTCTTCGGCGTGGCGGCCTCAACATGGTCGAGACGTTCGCGAACTCGCGGCACATAGCGCTCCAGATGGTCGAGCGTCCCTTCGATCAATTCCCGCTTGCTGGCCTCGTACTCTTCGTCCGACAGGTTGGCCCAGTCGGAGTAATGAGCGTTCGTGCTCGAAACGATCAAACACCTCGGCCGGCCTTGCGGCCGCGTGCGCGGGTAGTAGAACGAATACGTCCGGCTGGTGATGTCGCGGCTGAGCAGCAGATCGGTGCGGAACTCCTTCGCCGTGCTGCTGAAGAGCAAGTCCCCGGTTTCCTCGGGGATGCGCTCGTCGGGCTTCATCGCAATGTAGACCTGCGTGCTGCTGTTGTTCAGCCGCACGGCCCGCGTGTCGTCGATAAACTTGCGATCGAAATGCTGCTCGCCGACGAGATTGAGAATCGTCGATTTGAGATTGGAGTTCGAGACCACGGCCCGGCACTGGATCGTCCGGCCGTTCACCTCGACGCTCTTCACCTTGCCGTGTTCGACGTTGATTCGCTTTACGTCGCACTTGATCCGCACATCGACTCCGCTCTTGAGCAGGTCCTGGTGCATCAGTTCGACGAGGCGATCGGTGCCGCCCTCGAACGTATAGACACCTTTTGACATGAAGTTCGAGACCACGATGCCGTACGTGAGCGCCGGGTCCTCGAGCGTCGAGCCGTTGGCATAGAC
>JAEZAS010000463.1 GCA_023430365.1 Planctomycetota bacterium | reverse complement strand
GGCCAGCAAGGCAAGACGATCATGGTCAGCAGCCACATCCTGCCGGAGCTGGCCGACGTGTGCAACAAGGTCGGCATTATCGATCGTGGCGTGATGAGCTGGAACGGAACCGTCGATCAGCTTATTAGGGAAGTCCGCCAGCGGATTAAGCTGTTCATCGAAGTGACCGGGGACGTGGACGCCGCCGCGAAGCTCCTGCAGCAGCACCAACTGGTCGATGAAGTGCGCAACGAGAAGGGGCAGCTCATCGTCGTCCTGAAATCGGGCGTCGAGGACTATAGCGAGCTCTCGTCGCTGCTCGTCTCCGCCGGTCACAAACTGAAGCTGTTCCGCGAGGAGGACGTAAACCTCGAGTCGGCATTCATGGCCTTGACCAAGGGCCTCGGAAAGAAGACCTAGCCCGGCCGATCCGCTATTTGAAGTTAAAATCCATCGGCCCCGACGCCTGGCCGCTGGCTGGCGGTTCGCCAAAGGGATTGCCCCCGGCCGGGAAAGCGGCAGGAGCAAAGGGCTGTCCATAGCCGGGGGCGGCAACCGGAGGCTGCAGCATGATTTCGTCGTGCTTGCGCTGCTGGCTGGCGCTAATGCGGTGAACGATGATCATCGCCAGGACGGCGGTCAGCAGCGACACCGTGTGCATCGACACATCCACCCACGCCGCCACTCCGAGCATCCCCGCGTCGTACTCATCGCCGCGGACCATCGCGCCGCTGACTTGCCCCAGAACGGCTGCCAGGATCCACCCGGTCCACCACCAGCCGGCGATCGCCGTCGAGGTCTTTCCGGTCAATTGCTGCTCGCGGCTGAAGCTGCCGCGCATGATTTCGACGATGGTCTGGTAAGGGCGGACGAGATTCACAAAGGGAATGAAATAGTGTCCCACGGCCCAGCCGGGAGAGGCGTCGAGCTTGGTCACGCCCAGCGCCGGCAAGTTCTGATAGGCGCGGTACAGCCAGACGAGATACACAACGCCGGTGATCATCGACAGGAACACTGCGCCCAGGACGGTCAGAGCGAGAACAATGGCGGTCGCCGAAACCCCGGTCGCGGCCAGCCCATTGCCACCGGCGAGGCTGACGATCAACGCGAAGGTGGCCCCAATCGCCGCCACCTTCGCCACGCAGACAATTCCCAGCAGCGCCTTCACGGCCGTCGCCAGGCCGAGGAGCGACTGGAAGGGGACCAGGGCGGGATAGGCCGACGGAGCGTACATCGCCGGCGTCTGCGCCATGGCTTCCTGCGGCGGGCGATAGGGATTGACCGTCGACATCGAGTGTCCCCTTCCGTGATCGAGAGCAGTGCAACGACCCCACGACAAGGGGAGCCAGTCTAACGCTGGAATCGAATCGAGGCAAATTCGCGAACCCGGTCGCGAATGGCGGGCTCGACGGGGAGGCGCTCCATGCTGCTCGCTCCGTAAAAGCCGACGATTCCCTCGGTGTGGTCGAGGATGTACTGGGCGTCGGACGGCTCGGCGATCGGTCCGCCGTGGCAAAGAACCAGAATGTCTGGTTTGACGCGTTTCGCCGCGTCGTGCATCGCCTGCACCGCCACGGCCGACTCTTCGAGCGTGGCAGCTGATTCGGCGCCGATGCTTCCCTTGGTCGTCAGACCCATGTGAGGGATCAAGATATCCGCTCCGGCCCGGGCCATGGCGGCCGCTTCGTCGGGATTGAAGCAGTACGGCGTCGTCAGCATGCCCAGCTCATGCGCCGTGCGGATCATGTCCACTTCCAAGCCGTACCCCATGCCGGTCTCTTCCAGATTCTGCCGGAATCGTCCATCAATGAGGCCGACGGTGGGAAAGTTCTGTACGCCAGAAAACCCGGCCGCATCCACCTCGCGCAGGAAGAGCTTCATGACGCGAAACGGATCGGTTCCGCACACCCCAGCAAGCACCGGTGTGTTGGGGACGATCGGAATTACCTCGCGAGCCATCTCCATCACGATCGCATTGGCATCGCCATAGGGCATCATCCCCGAGAGAGACCCGCGCCCCGCCATCCGGAATCGGCCGGAGTTGTAGATCACGAGCAAATCGACGCCTCCAGCCTCCGACATCTTCGCGCTGATGCCGGTCCCCGCGCCGCCGCCGATGATCGGTTGGCCGGCGGCCACCTTCGATCGCAAGCGGGAGAGGATTTCGTCTCGGGAGAATAGAGCCACGTTCGGTGTTCCTCGAATGGAGATGAGAGCGGGCAGGCCGCGGTTAGCGTTCTCGCGGCGATTGGATGAGTTGCAGCAGTCGATCGGCCGCCGCGCGGGCAAATTCCGCGTCGTTGATGTGGGCATCGAGTTCCACGACTTCGACGTTATCGGCCGTGCGACGGATTCCGGCGAAGAGCCTGGCTCGGGCAGCCGTGTCCTGGAAAGGCTGTCCTTCGCGGTCGATCGCCGAAACGCCTCGCGCGGGCAGGAGGATCGTCGCCGGCCCCTTGGCGGCTGACACCTTGCGGCCAATCTCCTCGCCGAGCTTCTCGCACTCGTCGGGGGTCGTGCGCATCAGCGTGACGCTTGGATTGTGTTGATAGTACGTCCGCTGGGCAAACCGCTCGGGAACCGTGCTGCGCGGGCCAAAATTGACCATGTCGAGCGCGCCGACCGAGACCACTTGCGGCACGCCCAACTGTCCGGCGGCGGTCAATCGATCGGGCCCTGCGGAAAGAATTCCCCCGACCAGTTCGTCCGCCAGTTCAGTGGTGGTGATGTCGAGCACGCCCGCGATCAGCCCGTCGCGAATGAGCGACTCCATCGCCTGGCCGCCATTGCCGGTTGCGTGGAAAACCAGCACTTCATAGCCAGCTGCTTCGAGAATCTCGCGGGCCTGTTGCACACAGGGCGTGGTGACACCGAACATGCTGGCCGCAATCAGCGGCTTGTCGTCGCTGCGGTCACTGGTCGACGGAACTGTGCCATGCTGCACCAGCCCCGCCATCGCTGCGGCCGCCTGGCCAAGCACCTGCCGGCTGATGCGATTGATGCCGGCAATGTCGACGATCGAATTGAGCATCAGGATGTCTTTGTCCGCCACCCACTGCCGTACCTGCCCCGAGGCGAGCGTGCTGACCATCACCTTGGGAACTCCAATCGGCAGGGCCCGCATCGCCTGGGTTCCAATTGTCGTCCCCGCCGAGCCACCGATCGAAAGCACTCCCTGCACCTCACCCCCCGAGTGCGCATCGCGGATGAGACGTTCGGCTCCCAGCGCCGCAGCCGTCACCGCAGCGCCTCGATCATTGTGGGCGACAATCTCCGCCAGCGATTGCCCCGCCGCCGCGAACACCTGCTCGCGGGAGATATCCGCCGGGACCGTTGGTCCGCCGAGGCTTCCCGCGTCCACCAAACGGGTCTCGATGCCCAGCGCCTGCAGCCGATCGCGCACGAACGCCGCTTCGGCCCCTTTGGTATCGAGCGTGGCGATGACGAAGACCGGCATGGGCAACTCCTCCCGCCTCGGAGAGCATGGCTGCGTTGAAAGCGCCTAATAGCGGACGACGTCCTTCTTGGTCCCTTCTCCATTCACGGCAACCAGCGTCTGCTGAGCTCCCTTGCTGAGGAACATCAGGTCGCTTCCTACCGCAATGAACTGCATGCCTTGCTCCGCACGTTTGCGGGCGGTTTCGGCATCGAACGTATGGATGCCAGTCGGACACTTGGTCTTTTTGCCGGCGGCGATGACCCGCTGGACCATCGCTTCGTGCTCTTCGGCGGTTGGAAACGTCCCATCGGGAGTGCGCATCTGGAAGCGAAGATCGTTCGGGCCGATGAAAATGGCGTCGCAGCCCGGCAGGCTGTAGATGGCTTCTGCGTTCTCGACGCCCGTCGGGCTTTCTGTTTGCAGGACGACCAGAATCTCGTCGTTGGCGCGGGCATAGTAATCGGCCGCGGTGGCTCCAAAATTCATCGCGTGCATGCCGCCGCCGACGCTGCGATTTCCTTCGGGCGGATACTTGGCCGCGGCAATCGCCAGCTTGGCCTGCTCGACCGTATCGATCATCGGAGCGACAATGCCCCAAGCCCCGGCGTCGAGCACCCGCTTGATGAGATGGTGGTTGGCCTCGGGCACCCGCGCGAGTGGCACACAGCCGGCGTCGGCCACAACGGCAAACACAGTCGCCGCCTGCGACCAATCGATCGGACCGTGCTCGATGTCGAGCGTCAGCCAGTCCCAGCCGAGGCGGGCGAGCACGCGTGTGGCCGTGAGATCGCCGAGCGAGAGCCAGGTGCCGAAGGTCGGTTCGCCGCGACGAAGTTTTTGTTTGACGGGATTGGTGCGCATCGAATCCATCGAGTTGAAAGCGGAAGTTTGACAACTGCCGAGTAGCGTAATCGTTTCTACCTCGACTGCAAACCGCCGCTTCCGATTGTCCGTGGGACGGCAATGACCGTAGGTTAATTCGCCAGAATTCAGACGCCCCGCTGATCCCCATCCACGCAACCACCTCTGAATTCTGGCGAATTCAGCTACGAGAGACGATTTGGCAATCCGCGTGCATATGCTCCTTCGCCGCTTTCTGTTGCTGCTCGCAATTGTCTGGGCCTCCCCCTGGACCTTGCTCGGTCTGCTCGCTGGGCTGGTCGCCCTGGCGACCGGCGGAGCGATGCAGCGGACCGGCAAAGTGATTGAGTGCTACGGCGGGACGCTCCGCTGGTTGCTGCTCAAGGCGCCGATCGTCGGCGGAGCCTCGGCGATGACGCTCGGCCATGTTGTGATCGGCCGGAGTCTGGCGGACATCGAGCGGACGCGCGCGCATGAGGCGGTCCACGTGGCCCAGTACGAGCGCTGGGGCCTGTTCTTCATCCCGGCCTACTTCGCCTGCTCGATCTGGCTGTGGTTTCGCGGCCGGAATCCTTACTTCGACAATCCGTTCGAGCGCGAAGCCTACGGCCGAGAGCTGGAATAACCGCTTTCAGCGATTCAGCCGGCTTAATCCGATCGGGCGGAAGTTCGGCGTGCGCGCCCTATAATGAGGTGATTGTCGTCCTCGGTTCGCGGAGCAGTTTCCGCTGGGAGGTCCTATGTCCGTCGATTCGCTTGCTCGTCGCTTCCGTCGCTGCGCTCTGGTGCTTGCCTTGACCGGTTGGGCATCGCTTCCGGCGTGTGACGCTCCGGCCCAAACGCGCGCGCAGTTCGAATCGGCCCGCAAGAAGATGGTCGAGGAGGTCATCGTAGGCTCGGGTATCAAGGACGAGCGGGTCGTGCGCGCGATGGGCGAGACGCCCCGGCACGAGTTCGTGTTCTCGCAACATCGCAAGAACGCCTACTACGACATGGCGCTGCCGATCGGCGATCAGCAGACGATTTCATCGCCGTTCATCGTGGCCTTCATGACCCAATCGCTCGATCCCCAGCCGACCGACAAGGTGCTCGAGATTGGCACCGGCAGCGGCTATCAGGCGGCCGTCCTCAGCCCGCTGGTGAAGGATGTGTACTCGATCGAAATCGTCGAACCGCTCGGTGAGCGAGCCGCCCGCACGCTGAAACGGCTCGGCTACGACAACGTGCACACCAAAATCGGCGATGGCTACCTCGGCTGGCCCGAGCACGCCCCGTTCGACAAGATCATCGTCACCTGCTCGCCCGAAAAAGTGCCGCAGCCGCTCGCGGAGCAATTGCGAGAGGGCGGCTTGATGGTGGTGCCGGTCGGCGAGCGCTATCAGCAGACGCTCTACCTGTTCCGCAAGAAGGACGGCAAGCTCGAATCCGAAGCGCTCCTGCCGACTCTCTTCGTTCCCATGACCGGCGAGGCGGAAGAAGCCCGCCAGGTGAAGCCCGATCCTTCGAATCCGCAGGTCGCCAACGGCAGCTTCGAAGAGCCTGCCTTCGCCAGCGGCGCCCAGCCGGGCTGGTACTACGAGCGGCAGCTCAAATGGGAAGAGGACGAAGGCGCTCCCGATGGCAAGCACTTCATCACGTTCCAAAACACCGAGCCAGGGCTGTCGGCGCATTTGCTCCAAGGCTTCGCCATCGACGGACGCACGGTTCCGGAGCTCGAACTATCGGCCCAGATCAAGACCACCGATGTCGTGGCTGGCAGCAATCGGGATGAACGTCCCTTCCTGGCAATTACGCTCTACGACCATCAGCGCCGCGAGCTCGGTCATCAAATGATCGGCCCTTTTCTGGGCACCTCCGATTGGCATCGCGAGGCAAAGATCTTCAAAATCCCGCCGAGCGCACGTGAAGGGATTTTGCGGATCGGACTGTTTGGCGCGACGGGGACGCTCTCGGTCGACGGCGTGCAGATGCGAAAAATCGAGCCGACCAAATAGTTTTCCCTCCCTCGCTCCAAGCGGCGCATCCGGCGCAACCGCCAGCATCCTGGGCATTCAGCCGCCCCGCCGCGAGTCGACAAAGGCAGCGGGGGACGCCCTTTAAGCGTCCTCCGACTTCTTGCGGCCACCCGCTGGAAAATGGTCAGGCCACTTCGTACGATGAGCAGCGAAGCGACTACTTTAGCCGCATGTCTTTCCGTCCTTACGCAGGCTTTGCAGATCGCAAACTGGCCCCAAACTGCTTGAATTACATGCTACGGTTGGTATGTTTTGGGCCAAAAGCCTCTCAAAATTTGCGTTTCACGGAAACACGTTTGTTCCTTCACTAGGGGTGGCGCTAATGACTCGAAGTAAATTGCATCTTGTTTTGACCGCAGCGATTGCGCTCGGCGTCGTGGTGACCACGGCCGGCGACGCTTTCGCTGGTTGGCGCTGGCACGGTTCGAGCGGTGGCTCGAGCGGTGGCTGGGGGTCGTCGGGCGGTTGGGGCGGCTCCAGCGGTGGCTGGGGTGGTTCCAGCGGCGGTTGGGGTAGCAGCGGTGGCTGGGGTGGCTCGAGCGGCGGTTCGTCCGGCGGCTGGCACCACAAGCACCGTCATCGTCGCGGTTGGGGCAGCAGCGGTGGCTGGGGCTCCTCGGGCGGTTGGGGTGGATCGAGCGGCGGCAGCAGCGGCGGCTGGGGTGGTTCCAGCGGCGGCTCGTCGGGCGGTTGGGGTGGTTCGAGCGGCGGCAGCAGCGGCGGCGGAACCTACTACTACGCTCCGGCCTATGACGCCGTTCCGGTCGAAGGCACGGTTGTTCCGTCGACGACGGTTCCGTCGACCGGTGGCACGCTTCCGCCGGTGGACGCCGGAACCTCGATCCAGCGGGCCAATGGCCTGCTGACCGTCGAAGTGCCGGAAGACGCCAAGATCTTCGTCAACGGCCAGCCGACCAGCAGCACCGGTGATCTGCGCCAGTACGTCTCGCGCAATCTCCAGTCGGGCATGAACTACAACTACGAAGTCCGCGCCGAAGTCGTCCGCGACGGCAAGACGGTCGAGCAAGTGAAGACGATCGACCTCCGCGCTGGCGAAAACGCCCGCTTGGCCTTCGACTTCGCTCCGGGCGAGTCGGTCGAGACCTCGCTGACCCTGCACGTGCCGGAAAACGCTCGCGTCTTCCTCGCCGGCCATGAAACGGCCGCCAAGGGCGAAACCCGCGTGTTCCGCACCACCGGTCTTCGCAATGGCAAGGCCTGGAGCGACTACACCGTCCGGGTGGAGTTCGAACAGGACGGCCAGACCGTCGTGAAGGAACAGAAGGTCAACCTCGACGCCGGTGAGTCGATGGAACTGCACTTCGACGCCAACGGCGATCGCGTGGCCGCTCGCTAGTCGAGTTTCCACGGACAACAGTTCTGAGTAATCGAACCCTCGTGCCGGTTCTGCCGGCGCGAGGGTTTTTTGCTGCGCTGCCGCTTAATCCTACGCAAGCCGAATGGCTTACCAGCGGCGGCTGACGCGTCGATAACGAGCAACATGTCGACGCGCATCGCTTCCGAATCGAACACCTCCACAGCCAGTTCCGCCGCGGACGCCGTGACGGGCGGCCTGTCGGCCAAGGTGCGGTGGATTGTCAGCGGCCTTGTCCTGTTTCACCTGATCGCTGTGTTCTGGGCCCCCTTCACGTTCGCGTGCCGGGCCAGTGCCGATTCGTCGTCGCCGTTTGCCGACGGTCTGATGCCCTATCTGCGGCCGTACATCGCGATGATGTACCTCGACCACGGCTACTTCTTTTTCGCGCCCAATCCGGGTTCCAGCTACCTGGTGAAATACAAGGTCGAGTATCCCGACGGCCGCGAACCGGTCGAAGGGATATTTCCGAACCTGAAGCAGCAGCAGCCGCGGCTCCTGTACCACCGCTACTTCATGGTCTCGACGGCGCTCAACAACAGTTTTGCGCCCGCCGATCCGCCGCCGGAGCCCTCTCCGCCGCCGATCAATGCCGCGACTTCGTCGCGCGACCAGCGGAACCACCAGCAGGCCCTCGAAGCCTACGAATTGCAAAAACAATTCTGGGCGCATCGCCGCAAGCAGTACGAAGCGCTGCACGGTTCGATCGTTCGACACCTCGAGAGCGTGCATCCCGGCGGCAAAGTCACGATCACGCGACTCGAACATCGTCCGCCGTCCCCGCGCCAGGTGAGCGACGACAAGATGCAACTGACCTCGCCCGAAACCTATCGCGATCTGCCCGAAACCGACGGAGAATCGTCGTGAGCGTTCTGCTGCAAACGATTCAAAGCTATGCCCGTGAGGCGGCGGACCGCTGGAATCGCTTCTGGTTTCGGCCGCAAGAGCCTTACACGCTCGCGCTCATTCGCATCTGCGCCGGCGCGATGCTGTTCTACACGCATCTGGTCTATGCGCTCGATATGAACGCGATGCTCGGGCCGTCCGGCCTGGTTTCGCCGAGCACCAGCTTCTTGCTGAACCAAGGCGTGGACGGCCAGATCTACGTCTGGAGCTACCTCTGGGTCATCGAGTCCCCCGCCCTGCTCTGGATCGCCCACCTCGCGGCCCTGGTGGTGTTCGCGATGCTGACCGTCGGGCTCTACACGCGCGTCGTGTCGGTGCTCGCCGCGGTGATCACGCTCTCCTACTGCCACCGGCTGATCGGAACGCAGTTCGGCTTGGACCAGGTCAACGCGATGCTGGCGCTCTACCTGATGGTCGGTCCTTCGGGCGCCGCCTGGTCGATCGATCGCCTGCGGGCCAAGCGTTCTGCGGGTATCAGCACGCCGCCCGCGGCCAGCCCGTGGACGAGCGTCGCCATTCGGCTGATCCAGCTTCACATGTGCATCATCTACCTGTTCGGCGGCATCGGCAAAATGCGCGGCGAAATGTGGTGGGACGGCAGCGCGTGCTGGTATGCGATCGCCAACCTCGAATACCAATCGATGGATGTGACTTGGCTGGTAAACTGGCCCTGGTTCATCGCCCTGCTGACACACATCACCGTCTTCTGGGAAACGTTCTACTGCTTCTTCGTCTGGCCGCGGCTGACGCGGCCGATCTGCCTGGCGCTGGCCGTCGCCGTGCACGGTGGCATTGCCATCTTCCTGGGAATGAAGACCTTTGGCCTGGCGATGATCATCGGTAACATGGCGTTCGTCTATCCGGAAACGGTTCACGCCGTGGCTCGCTGGCTGAGACGCTTCGTGCCGATCACCGTGGAGACTCCCGCGGAGTCCGTGGCCGTAAAGACGAAGCGCCGCACGCCGGGCGGCGCCTTGGTCTCCGAAGCGTCATAAAGTCGGCCCGCGCCGACCGACCTTCTCGAATTCTAACGCCGACCAACAAGCCAGGAGGCGCTGCTGATGCTGCAGGGACTAGCCGTTGAGGATGTCGAAGCGATCGTTCGCTTGCTCTCCACGACGGTCGATCCTCACCTGCCGCTGCTCCTGGGTGAGCGAAAGCGCCGGCTGGCGGAGGGTCTGGCGCGACTCGTCGGCGCCGATGTGTGG
The DNA here is from genome assembly GCA_023430365.1 of Planctomycetota bacterium. Classification (GTDB taxonomy): domain Bacteria; phylum Planctomycetota; class Planctomycetia; order Pirellulales; family Pirellulaceae; genus JAEZAS01. The sequence continues at coordinate 2,211 of JAEZAS010000463.1, read as the reverse complement.
ATCTGGACCTCCAGCGTCCACAGCAACCAGGTCGCCGGGGACGCGATGACCGTAAACATCCTCGATGGCGGCTGGCGCGATGAAGCCCAGCGTGTGGCCCTCTACCGCTTTCTGAGCGAACCCGAAACCGCCGTTCCCGCCGGCAAGCCGATCACCGAAAAAGCGCAGCAGCAGCGGCACTTCACGGTCGACCACGGGATCATCCCGCCCGAGGTGTGGGAGACGGTCCAAGACCGCTACTATGCCACCGGCCTGCGACACTGCCTGCTGTCGATATATCCGCTCGACGAACGTTCGTTCAGCGGTCTCGGTCTGCATCGTAGCGACGATCGCCCCTATCAGGATCGCGAGCGCGTTATCGTCCATACGGTCTTTTCGCAGGTCGATTGGCTCCATCGACAGGGCACGGACATTCCAGCCCGAGACAATGTCCTGCGGCTCACTCCGCGGCAACGGCAGATTCTCATCTTCCTGCTGTCGGGCGAGCCGACGAGCAAGATCGCGGACAAATTGGAACTGAGCGAGCACACGATCAACTACCACATTCGCCATCTCTTCGAGCGTCTCAAGGTGGATAGCCGGGCGAGTCTGCTGGCCCAATTTATGTCGTGCGGGGACTAGTCCCAATGCGCTGCGGGGCGCCCGTGGCGGTGCGCAAACGACAGGCCGTGTATTGCGCCGAGTGAGTGCCGGCATTAGCAATTGCGGCTGCCTAAGAGCTATTCAAAGCCTGCCGAAAACTCGCGCACGCTCGTTCTTCAGCCCCTACCTTCGCAGTGGGGGCGCTTCGTTTCGAGTGCCCGCGGTTGCCGCAAACTCGGTGCTTCACCGCTCCGCGCGCTCGGTTTTCGCGCTGCGCCAAGCTGGAACCAATTTCTGACGCAACCGCAGAAAACACGGCTATTTTCGCGGTTTTGAGCTGCGGCGGAGTGGTGACTTCTTCTACCGCAGGTGCGGTGCATGAGCACTGGCGCCCATGTCACCTTAGCCCACGCGGCGCGCTGTTTGCGTTTCGCGGCTCGCGAGACCATCGGCCATTTTTTTACGGACTGCTGGCAGCCATCGTACGGATTTTGGAGTTCGGATCTTATGAAGCGTCGTTTTGTTCGGGAGGGTTTCACGCTCGTTGAACTGTTGGTCGTGATCGACATCATTGGCGTTCTGGTGGCGCTGCTCCTGCCGGCCGTGCAAGCGGCGCGCGAAGCCGCCCGGCGTTCGAGCTGCTCCAACAACTTGAAGCAGATGGGGCTGGCGCTTCACAACTTCGAAAGCTCGTTCGGCAAGCTGCCAGCCGGCATGCACAAGAGCACCGCGATTCTCTCGCCGCACGTGATGCTGCTGAACTACATGGAACTCAGCAACACCTTCGACGGCTTCAATCTCGAAGTGCATTCCTACGTCGATCCCAACGCCACCTACTCGCGCGTTCAGCCGAAGGCGTTCATTTGCCCCAGCGATCCCTACCCCGATCGCGCTCAGCCGATGGGCTGGACGAACTATCACTCGAATGCCGGCAGCTGGGTGGTCGTCACCAAGAGCTGGGACGGTGTCTTTGGACCAGCGATGGACTACGGTGGCGGCAAGGCGCTGCCCGCCATCGGGTTCTCGGGAATCACCGATGGCCTGAGCAATACCTGCGCGTTCGCCGAGGTGGCCCTTGGCTATGGCACGGCCGGCGGGCCCAAGATGAAGTTCGACGTCTTCGACGGCGACTCCAACACCACCGACCTCGTCGCCGCCCGCAACGGCTACCTGGCCAAGAACTGGAAGAACGAGAACATCGCCGACGGCACCTGGCGTTACCGCGGCTATCCGTGGTCGGAAGGGAGTGTGTGGCGCAACTGGTACAACCACCTGCTGCCGCCGAATCAGCCCGGCTGGCGGCCAGGGGGCAACTGGTACCACATTGTTTCACCGGCCAGCAGCTACCACCCGGGCGGCGCTCAGGCGGTGATGTGCGACGGCAGCGTGGCGCTCTACAGCTCGTCGATCGACGGCAACGTCTGGACGGCGCTTGGCACTCGCAACGGCGGCGAGACCGTCACGCAGCAGTAACCGCGCCTTCGCCATCCTTGCCCACCAACTCAGGAACGTAGAGGTTGAATCCCATGAAATTGGCTGGAGACATTCGTCGGTTGCTGCTGGGAACGCTGCTGGGAACCATGCTCCTGTCCGGCTGTGGCCGGGAGGTGAAGGTGCCCCAACTCGACG
>JAEZAS010000370.1 GCA_023430365.1 Planctomycetota bacterium | reverse complement strand
CCCTTACCCCAGCCCTCTCCCAAGGGGAGAGGGAGTCGGCAATTGGCCTGCGACCATCGGCCGCACGCGTTAAACCACGGCCGCTTGGGCGGCGGTCAGGCGGTGGAAGGCGTTTTCGAGGCCGCGGTTGTCCGGATCGAGTCCGGCGACCGGGCCGTCGTACACCATCCGCCCTTCGTTGATCATGACCACGCGGCTGGCCATCGCCTCGACTTCCTGCAGGATGTGGGTCGACAGCAGGATCGTCTTCTCCTGGCCGATCTGGCGGAGGGTGCGACGGACCTCGGCGATCTGGTTGGGATCAAGACCGGCGGTCGGTTCGTCCATGATGAGGACGTCCGGCTCATGCAGTAGGGCCTGAGCCATGCCGACGCGCTGGCGAAATCCTTTCGACAGCTTCGCGATCGGTTTGTGGACGACGCTGTTCAGGATGCAGAGGTCGATGACGGCCTCGATGCGCTCCTTCGCTCGCTGGGGGCTCATGCCCCGCGCGTCGGCGAAGAATTCGAGCAGCGAGTAAGGAGTCATGTCGGGATACAGAGGGCCGTTTTCCGGCAGGTATCCCAAGCGGGCCGAACCGGCGAGGCGGTCGGTCGACATGTCGTGGCCGGCGATCTTGGCGACCCCTTCGGAGGGGCTCAGGTAGCCGGTGAGCAGCTTCATCGTCGTGCTCTTGCCGGCGCCGTTGGGACCGAGGAACGCAACCAGCTCCCCTTTGTTGACCCGAAACGTGATGTCGCGGCAGGCGGCGAACACGCCGTAGTACTTCGACAGGCCAATCGCCTCGATCATCGGCGTGGCGGAATCGCCGTCTTTGGATGACGGTGAGGTCGAGTTTTCGTTCATGTCACTCCAGCCCTGGAATGCGGCTATGACCGGTGATGGTAGAAACAGATGTATCGGGGGACGCCGTCAGTGGTGTCCCGAGCCCGCGAGTCGCTCTGGCGCACTCCCGGCGATTGAGCCTCGCGGCGGCTCAATAAAACAAGCCGAACTTAGGTCCGGCTGCCGCTAAGAGCCCACAATATAATGGTTTCTGGCGTTCGCTCAACGCCAACCAACCCTGCGGCAGTGGGGTGCTAGCACGCCAGAGGCAGCCCTCGCGGAGGGTTCGCTCGTCTAGAGGTTACGAACGACTGGGCAAGATGGTTCGACCGGCAGACCGGTCGCCGGGAGCAGGCCTGCCCTCGGGAGAAAGCATCGAGGGCAGGGGCAGGAGTCAGGAGTCGGGAGTCAGCGGGTTGCGACCGACGTCGAGCACGAGGGGCTAGTGGCCTGGAGCCTTACTCCGCTTGGCTTTGCGCCTCGGCCACCCGGCGTTTGAGGGCCCCCATCAGGATCGGGGCCACCTCGGGGCTGCAGCTGTTGATTTCGCCGTACTGCCCACCTTCCTTGCCGTAGGCGAAGGGCTCGGCCTTGTCCCATTGCCGCTTCGGGATGATGTAGCCGACCTCATCGTTGGCCAGGCCGAAGAGCATCCATCGCTTGCCGGGAAGAATGTCTGCGACCGTGGGCTCGAGCGGGGCGTCCGGAAAATCGACATTGGGCTCAACCGGTTCCTGGAACTTGCCATAAACCAGTTCGGGGTAGAGCTCGCCGGGGATGCAGGCGATGTGCAGGTCTCCCAGGCGGAGGTAGGCCACCTCGGTCTCGATGCCGGTCGGCTTGTGAGCGTCTTCCGGCTTCATCACGTCACCGAGCACCTCCGGGTCTCCCGTCCACAGCCGAGCGTCGCGCTTCATCACCCCGACGGTGCGGGCCAGGCGGTACAGCGAGTTGGTCACCGGCACGACGACCGGCTTGGTCGAAAGGACGAAGGGCGTCAGTTCGATCGGTTCCGAACGGTCGATCGCTTGGGTAGTGAGCGCGGCGACTTCTTCGCCGTAGACGCGGGCGTATTCAAAATCCCCTTCTTGGAGCAGCTTGCCGCTGGCGTCCTTCACGCGGTCCTTGGGCGGCGCCATCAGTCCCCCCACAGCGCCGGAGATGAGCACGACGGGGCAATCGTATTGCTTGCTGAGCTTCTCGACCGTCGAGTGCACGAAGTCGGCCGTCAGTAGTTTATTCTTGGAGCCGAGCGACTCGGGGTGACAGTTCCACTGCACGATCAATCCCGCCGGTTTGCCGCCGGCCGGGTGATTGAGCTGCAGAGCGCGGAGCACGCCATCTTTGACAATCGGCAAGCGACTATCGCGCAGCAGGGTTTCGTCCTCGGCGGTTCCGTAGCGAGCCGTTACGGCGACCGGCGCCTCGGCTGCCTTGCGCACCGCTGCGACGACTCCTTCAACGACCTGGTCGATATACGCGTCGTCGACACCGCGGTGAAACGGACCGCGCCCCCAGATGCCGATGACATCAGGACCTTCATGGTTGTGGGTGCTGGCCACCATCACATACTTGAAGTCAGCCAGCTGCTGGCGGATGCGCTGCACGGTGGGCAGTTGCAGGCCGACGAGGTCGACGCTGACCAGCGCGATCCGCTCCTGGCCGTTCTGCAGCACGGCGGCGCGAGCCATGATCGGATCGTGCACCCCGGTGGCTTTCCGGTTCATGCCATAGCCGGCGATATAGACCGGACGTTTACCGTCCAGCGGCGGAGTGATGTCGACGGCGGCGAAGCCAGCCGATAGACCCTCGGCCAAGGCCTGCCCTGGCGTGTAAGCAGCAAGCGCCAATAGGGCGACAAC
>JAEZAS010000352.1 GCA_023430365.1 Planctomycetota bacterium | reverse complement strand
TCACGGCAGCCTTTCTCGCGAGATTCGCCTCGACGCCGAGCAGCGGCTGAAGGCGGGCGAACTCAAGGCGATCGTCGCCACGGCGTCGCTGGAGATGGGGATCGACATCGGCTACATCGATCTGGTTTGCCAGGTCGGGTCGCCACGGTCGATTGCCACGGCGCTGCAGCGCGTCGGCCGATCGGGACACGCCGTTGGCGCTCTGCCCAAAGGTCGCTTGTTTCCCCTGACACGGGACGAGCTGCTGGAAAACCTGGCTCTCATTCGGGCCGTGAAGCGAGGGAAGCTCGATTCGATTGAGATCCCCGAATCTCCGCTCGACATCGTCGCCCAGCAGATCGTGGCAACGGTCTCCGCCGATGAGTGGAACGAGGACAAGCTCTTCGAACTCTTCCGGCGGGCCTGGCCGTTTCGCAATCTGGTCCGCAGTGAATACGACGCGATCCTGCAAATGCTTGCCGACGGGATCAAACCGGGCAGCAAGGCGGGAGCCTACATTCACCGCGACCGGATCAACGGTCGGCTGAAAGCAAGACGGAGCGCACGACTCGCGGCGATCACTTCCGGCGGCGCCATTCCCGAGGCGGCGGAATATAACGTCGTCCTGGAGGATGGCACCGTCGTCGGCCGGGTCGATGAGCATTTCGCCGTCGACAGTCGGGCGGGAAACGTGTTCCTGCTCGGCAACAACTCGTGGCGGATTCTCGCCGTTCGCGGGCAAGAGGTCATCGTTGCCGACGCTCAAGGAACGCCACCGAACATTCCGTTTTGGGCAGGGGAAGCGCCGGGACGCACGATCGAACTCTCGCAGGAGCTTTCCGACCTGCGGCGGGAGATCGCGGCCCGGGTGGAGGTGAGTGAGTACGCGTCCGGTGAAATCCACCAAGCTGAGCCGCGGTCTTCGGACTGTATCGATTGGCTCAAGCGAGAATGCAACGCCTGTCAGTCGGCAGCCGAACAGGCGGCCCGCTACATCGCGGCCCAGAAGGCGGCGATCGGCATTGTCCCAACGTGCGAGGAAATCGTCTTTGAGCGATTCTTCGACGAATCAGGGGGCATGCAGTTGGTGGTCCATGCTCCGCTCGGAGCACGGATCAATCGAGCCTGGGGACTGGCGCTGCGAAAGCGATTCTGCCGCAGCTTCGACTTCGAGTTGCAGGCAGCCGCGGACGACAACGGAGTGCTCCTGTCGATTGGTCCGCAGCATAGCTTTCCGATCGACAGCCTGTTCGGGATGCTTACGGCACAGAACGGCCAGGAACTGCTCGAGCAAGCGACGCTTGCCGTGCCCATGTTTCAAATCCGCTGGCGGTGGAACGCGACGCGTTCGCTGGCGGTGCTGCGTTTCTCCGGCGGCAAGAAAGTGCCGCCCCATCTGCAGAAGTTCCGGGCCGAGGATTTGCTCGCTCGCGTGTTCCCCGAAACGGTCGGCTGCCTGGAGAACCACCACGGCGATATCGAGGTTCCCGATCATCCGCTCGCCCGGCAGACGATGCACGACTGCCTCACCGAAGCGATGGATATCACCCGCTGGCTGAAGGTGCTTGAAGACGTCAAGTCGCAATCGGTGCAACTCATCCCGATCGACACGCGTGAGCCGTCACCGTTCAGTCATCAACTGCTCAATGCCCAGCCGTACGCGTTTCTGGACGACGCCGATCTGGAAGACCGCCGCACCCGGGCGGTGATGACGCGTCGCAGTCTTTCGACCGACGATTTCCGCGATCTCGCGCGGCTCGATCCGCAGGCGATCGCCCAGGTGATCGAAGAAGCACAACCGGTCGTCCGCGACGCCGATGAATTGCACGATACGCTGCTGACGCTCGTGGTCGTCTCCAGCAATGCGGCGATTCCCTGGATGCGGTGGATGAACGAATTGATCCGCTCCGGCCGGGCAACGAGCTTCACGCTTGCCGATGGGGCGAAGTTCTACCTGGCGGCCGAGCGGTTGCCGATGGTGCAGGCCGTGTACGGCGACGTCGCCTGCGATCCGCCGGTTGAATTGCCCGAGGCGCTGCGCACGAAGGTCGAATCGATTGACGGCCGGGTGGAAATCGTCCGCGGATACATGACGCACGGCGGTCCAATCACTGCCGAAGCGCTGGCCGACCGATTGCGACTGGCGTCCAACCAGGTCTTTGCGGCCCTGGAAGCCCTGGAAGGGCAGGGGAACGTGATGCGCGGGAATTATACGCCCGACGCCCAGGCCAGCCGCGACAAAACCTATATCGAGTGGTGCGAACGACGGTTGCTCGCCCGCATCCACCGCCTCACGCTCGACGGGCTCCGCCGCCGCATTCAGCCGGTGCCTCCGGAAGTGTACGTGCAATTCCTCGTGCGGCATCACCGCCTCGATGGCAGTACGCAAGCCGGAGGCGAAGCCGGCATTCGCATGGCCCTTGCGCAATTGCAAGGCTTTGAGTTGCCCGCCGCGGTTTGGGAAGAGAAAGTCCTCTCCCCGCGCGTGACGAACTACGATCCGCAACTGCTCGACCACCTGTTCCTGTCCGGCGAAGCGGCCTGGGGCCGACTGAAGCCGCCGAAGCGCGATGAGAAGGACGGCGAAGGGCTGGCCGCGGCGACGCGGGCGGTGCCGATTTCGCTCATGCTGCGCGAGGACCTCGGTTGGCTGGTCCCGGAAGATCGATCATCTCCCGGATCGCTCGCGAGTGGCCCAGCCAAAGAACTTCTGGCGGCGTTGAACGCTCGCGGCGCTCTCTTCTTTCAGGATCTCAAGGCCCTGACCGGACTCACACCGCAAGAGGTCGAAGAGGGTCTGCGCGAATTGGCGGCTTGGGGGGTCGTTACCTCGGACACCTTCACCGCGATCCGGGCCATCGTCCGCGGCAAGAAGCCGCTCAGCCGGTGGGAAGCCCGCTTCGGTCGTGCCATGCATGGGGCGTCTTCGCCGATCGGCCGCTGGTCGCTCTTTCCGGGCGTGATTGTGCCTCCCGAGCGCGACGAGATGCTCCAGCGCTGGTGCCGGCAGTTGCTCAACCGCTATGGCGTGATCTTTCGCGACGTGTTGGCTCGCGAGTCGGCGGCGCCGTCCTGGTTCCAACTCGCCCCGGTGCTGCGGCGAATGGAACTGCGGGGAGAAGTAAGAGGCGGGCGATTCATCTCCGGCGTGGCGGGGGAGCAATTTGCCCTGGAATCGGTCGTCTCGCAGCTTCGCGATCTTCGCGATCAACCGCCCGACGACTCCTGGGCGATCATCTCCGCGGGGGACCCGCTCAATCTGAGCGGCATTGTTACCTGCGGTCCCCGCATCGCCGCGATGCATAAAAACTCGCTGGTGCTTTATCAGGGGCGGTGCGTGGCTTCGAAGGTGGCGGGCCGAATTGAGTTTCACGCCGAGACGCCCGCTCATTTGCAGCTCGAAATTCGCCGGGCTCTGCAGCACGGCCGGCGGATCACCGACGAAGAGCTCGAGAAAACCAAAACGCCAGCCCTCACGGGTACGCCCGGCTCGCGCTGGACCGATCGCTGGAAGGCCCGGCGGCGATTCGGATAGCCTGCGGGCGCCTGCTTCCCTTTCCGTCAGTGCAGTTAGGCAATCTGTAGCGACGCTGGTATCCCGCCTTTACCCGCCGCGGTCTCCCGTCCGATGACCGATGACATACGGCTGGCGCTGCGCTCATGGAGCATGCGGCCCCGGCGACAAGTCAGCCTGGCCGCTCGGGGAAACTGCGGCTCAATTCCGGCAGGGAGGGGGAACGAATGCGACGCCTGCTATCGACGGGGGCATTGGTGCTGAGCATCGCCTGTGTGGGGAACGCCCAGGCAGGATGGAAAGAATTTTGGCACCGCACCAAGGTCGACTTTCACCGCAACAACGCCTGGCCGGAGCCGTTCCAGCAGGCCGACCGGGCCGCGGCCCGCGAACCGTTCGCCATCATGGTGAACAACGGCTGGCGGATGCAGAACACGCTCGGCACCTACCTGTTCGACGACACGCAGCAGCTCAATCGGGCCGGCGAAATCAAGCTTCGCTGGATCCTGACCCAGGCCCCGCATCACCGCCGGGCTGTGTTCGTTCTGCAAGGCCATACGCCGCAGGAAACGGCCGTGCGGGTCGAATCGGTGCAGCAAGCCATTTCGCGCATGGTCCCCGCTGGCCCGCTTCCGCCGGTGATGCTCACCGACACGGAGCCGGAAGGCGGATCGGGCGAATACTACGATGCAGTCAATCGTGCCTTGCAGTCGTCTCTCCCGTCGCCGCGTTTGCCCGCGTCGAGCGCTTCAAGCGCTGGGGAAGTCGGCAGCCAAGGACAGTAACTTTACTTTTGTGTTCGCGGATTAGCGAAGCACTGCGAAACGGCGAGCTGCAGCAGCCATTTGGACTGCAGCGGCCTCGTTTTGCACGACGATGACTGACAAGGAGGTGCACTTCGGTGCACCTCCGCGCCAGTGCTGCAAGGATGCGGCAATGAATGCGAACGGCACATGGAGGTGCACTGTGGACAAGCGGCGGCAACTAGCCCTGACGTTGCTCCTGGGGATCTCGACAAGCGTCGGCTGTAAGTCGATGCCTTGGTCCTCCTCCTCCGAACCGGCGGCGCCAACCGTAACGGCGCCCAGCGCCGGCCAGCAGCGGTATGAACTGCTGTCCAAAGAGTTCCCGCAGTCGAGTGCTGCGCCAGGCGTTGGCGGTCCGGCGCCAGCCACCAGTGACAACTGGTTTGTGTCGGGCTGGAAGAAGACGACGGCGGCAATCGCCGCCCCCTTCAGCAGTTCCACACCGGTCGAAAGCGACGACCCCGTGAGCCTTTCGACGAAGACGGGGAAAATCAATCCCGGCGTCTACATCTCCGCCGCTCACATCCTCGAAAGCCAAGGCAAATACGCGGAAGCCGAGGCCAAGTACCAGGCGGCACTCAAGAGCTCGCCGAACGATCTGACGACGCTCGTGAGCCTCGCCCGCTGCTACGACCGCCAGAACAAGACGCAGCAGGCGCTCGACACCTACAAGAAGGCAATCAAAGCCCATCCCAAGAGCTCGATTGCCTACAACGACGCCGGTCTTTGCTATGGTCGGCAGAAAAACACCGACGAAGCGGTGAAGCATCTGGCGAAGGCGATCGAACTACAACCGACGAACGTTCGCTACCACAACAACCTGGCGACCGTCCTGGTAGAAGGTGGCCGCATCGACGAGGCCTATCAGCAACTCGCCCGCGTCAACTCGCCCGCCGTTGCTCATTACAACGTTGCCTGTCTCTTGCATGCTCACGGCAAAACCGAGCAGGCCACAGTTCAATTGCAGCTCGCGCTCCAGCAAGACGGCAACCTCGTCCAAGCCAGGGAACTGCTGGCGTCGATGAATGTGGCTCCGCCCCACCAGGATCCGCGAATTGCGGCGATGCCGGTGAGCATGTCCTCACCCGCGGCCGCCCCATACGCTCCGTACCGTCCGCAGGGCCACGTTCCTCCGGCGGTCCAGCAGCAGTCGGTTTACTCGGGCGCATCGTCGCCGCAGTACCCGGTTGCAGCTCCAAACCAGACGCTCCCGCCACAGGCGACGCCAACGGCTGCACCACAGCAATCTTTTTCCCCCTGGCGGTGATCGTTTCGCCGGGCGAGATCTCCTTAACGGGGCTCTCTGCTAGCAGAGAGGCAGCCTCTGCGGCCGAGGAAGTCGCACTGCGGTCGCGCACAAAATCGGCCTATGTTCCGCGGAAATTGGTAAACAGTTGGCCGTGTGAAAATTCCGTTATTGCGGGTTGACGCATGCCCGAACACGCATATAACAGAATGTGTGACGTCCATGTCGGACGTTTCTTCGAGGCACAGCTGCCTCAAAGCGCTTGAATTGTTGGGGCAAGATGCGCGCGTTGCTGCGCGCGTCGGAAAGCAACGGTAGGGGTAGACATGTCGCTGGTACTAGATCGGGTTTCGCGAGGTAATACGGATCACCAAGTTTCCGACGACCGCAAGATCGCGGAAGCGGCGACGCAGCGGTTGCGGACCAGTCCTTATTTGCCGCTTCGTGACTTGCGCTGCGAGTGCATCGACGGCGTCTTGACCCTGGCGGGCCGGGTTCCGTCTTTCTACCACCGCCAAATCGCCCAGGCCTCGGTTCGCGACCTCGCCGGTATCCTACAAATCAACGACCAACTGCAGGTCCCGATGTCCTAAGCGACCTACCGCCTGCCCTCTGATTGATCTGCCAGACCTAGAGCGACAACCATTGGTTGTCGCTTTTTTCGTTCTTGCAGGCTGCTGTGCCTGCCCATCTGGTGATCGCAGGCCTCGCAATCTAAGCCCGCGAAAGGGGCTCGCTTCTCGACGAGCAGTCTTGGCAAACACGCAGCCATACTCTCCCAGGCTACGCGGACCGCAAAACTTATCAAAACGCAGGTCAAATATCTTGCCTCATCTGCCGATATTTAACCTTGCCGACACCTACCCGAGATTGCCCACCCCACCCCACATGCAATCTCGATCTATCCTACCTGCAATTCATCCCCAGGAGTCGCTAGAGCTCATGCTGGCGCAAAACGATCCCCTGCGAATTCGCGATCTCAACGATCTCCGACAATTCGTTCACCACACACTCTGCGAACAAAATCAACTGGAGCCGTATGCCTTCGACGTCACCGAACGAATCCTCGTTCGAGGCCAACGTCCTTGCGGCATCTTCTTTTGTTTGTATGGACCTCGCAGCGTGAAACTCACAGCGATCTGGGAAACCGATCGCAACACCATCTTGTTCTATGGCTCCTCGGGCCAGCGGACTTTGAAGACCCAACTGGTTCAGGCCCCAAGCCTGGCTGGTATCGAAGTGCTGGCAAGCTGAACAGAGATGGCCGTCTCGGGACTGGCGCCGTCAGCCTCGAGCAGAACGAGCGGAAACTGTCTCGCCAGAGGCTTGACAGACGACCGCGTTACTATACAACCGTACACATCACGACGGACACACTTCGCGTCATGGAGGTCAGCAATGTTAGTGCTCTCGCGCAAGGAAGCCGAGCGGATCAGGCTCGGAGATTCCATCGTCCTCACCATTGTTCGCGTCTCGGGCGACAAGGTTCGCCTGGGCATTGAGGCCCCGCCCGACGTCGTCGTGCTGCGGGAAGAGCTCAAGCCCCACGAGCATCCGACCGCCTCGGAGGCTCAATAGCAACGTCCGCCGGCCCCGGCACTTACCGGGCAGCCTGGCGCTTGGCCGCTTGCGAAGTGCGGTCAGGAGTCGATTCGATGGGGCGGTGGGAAATCACGGGGATTAACACCCCACCGCCCTGTTCCAATCGCCCGCCACGCGCCCCGGCATCATCAGCCTCCGAGGATGTTTCGTCCGCATTGCTCGTTGCAGGCTAACCGCCCCCAGCCAGCCGGGGCCGGCAATGGTTTCAGGCGACCGCCATTCTGGGCGTCGCCATCCTGAGGCGCGCCAAGCCTTTTCTTTTTGCGGCAAATGTTTGACAAGCCAAGCCGGGCCGGGTATTTTCACCTTCAACGCATACAGCGGTATTGATATTACCACTGTGCGCCCCGCCCGAGGTTGTCCGAGTCAATTGCAGCTCCCCATAATGGCACGCTGCGTGCGGCGACTAGCCCGCCGATCTCCGCTCACAAACCTACCTACTACTTGCCCGCCTCCTACGGAGAGACTTCCATGCGTTGCAATGGTAATCGTCTGAGTCGTCGTAACCTGCTTACGGTTGGCGCCCTCGGAGGCCTTGGTCTCACCCTGGCCGATTTCTTCCGCCTCAACGAAGCCCGTGCGGAAATCAAGCACTACGACTTTGTGCAGGCCAAGGCGCAGAGCGTGATTCACATCTTCCTGCCGGGCGGCCTGGCCCATCAGGAATCGTTCGACCCCAAGCCGTATGCTCCGCTCGAGTATCGCGGCGAAATGAACACGATCAAAACCAACACGGGCGATGTCTTCTGCGAGACGCTGCCGAAGCTTTCTCAGCTCGCTGACAAGATCACCGTGATTCGCTCGATGACTCACGGCGAAGCCGCCCACGAGCGCGGCACGCACAACATGTTCACAGGCTATCGGCCGAGCCCTGCCCTCACCTTCCCGAGCATGGGCAGCGTGGTCAGCCACGAGTACGGACCTCGCAACAACCTGCCGCCGTACGTTTGCATTCCGAACGTGCCGAACGAGTACGCCACCAACGGCTACCTCAGCTCGTCGTTTGCTCCCTTCAGCCTCGGCTCGGATCCGGCGAACAAGGGATTCAAGGTTCTGGATCTCAACCTGCCCAACGGGGTGAACGACGCTCGCTTCACACGCCGCCGCTCGGCGCTCGACGCCGTCAACGAATACTTCACCGCCAAGGCGAAGTCGGACAATGTCGCGGCGATGAACACGTTCTACGAGCGCGCCTACAGCCTCATCAGCTCGCCGCAAGCTCGCGAAGCTTTCAACATTGAGGCCGAGCCGGAAAAGGTCCGCAACGAATACGGCCAGAACCAAGCCGGTCAGCGGATGCTGATGGCCCGCCGACTGGTCGCCGCCGGTGTGCGGTTTGTCACGCTGACCTACGGCGGTTGGGACATGCACACCAACGTCACCAAGGGAATGCAGCGGCAGATGCCGTCGTTCGATCAGGCTCTCGCAACCCTGATCCGCGACCTCGACCGCACTGGCTTGCTCGATTCGACCCTCGTGATGGTTTCGAGCGAGTTCGGCCGCACGCCCAAGGTCAACAAGACGGCCGGCCGCGATCACTGGCCGAAGGTGTTCAGCGTCATGCTCGCCGGTGGCGGCATTAAGAAGGGGTACATCCACGGCACCTCGAACTCGACCGCTTCGGAACCCGACGCCGATCCGATTGGTCCGGAAGATCTGGCCACGACAGTCTACAACCAACTCGGCATCGTCGCCGACAAGGAGCTGATGGCTCCTGGCGATCGCCCGATCGAGATCGTCGACGGCGGTAAGGTCGTCCGCGAACTGCTGGCCTAGTCGGACCTTCCGCGTCTTTCTGGAGCAGGCGTCTGGCCTGCTCCAGTCACCTCGCCCCCAAGACGCTTTGCGGTCCTGGCAAAGGCGACTACAGTAGATAGACCGCCAGGGATTGGGCAGTCTCTCGCGGCATGGCCGCGAATCGTTTGCTCCCGCCGCTATCTTCCCACCTCGAATATCGTCGTGCTCCTATGGCTGTCATGAATATTTGGTCGAGCCTGCGCGGAGCGGTCGTCGGCCTCGTTGCTCTCGTGATCGCCTCGCTTGGCTGGGTCGCCAGCGGTTCGGCGGTTGAACCAGCGCTGAGCAGCATTTCGCCGCCCGGTGTCCAGCGTGGCAAAGAGGCGGAAGTCACGTTCAATGGCAACCGGCTCGCCGACGTGCAAGAAGTCCTCTTCTACACGCCCGGCGTCAGCGTGAAAGAACTCAAAGCCGACGGCGACAACAAGGCGAAGGCCGTCTTCGTCGTTGATCCCGAGTGCCGCTTGGGCATTCATGCGGTGCGCTTGCGGACTGCTACCGGCGTCAGCCAATTGAAGACGTTCACCGTCGGGCATCTTCCGGAGGTGGAAGAGAAGGAACCGAACAACAACTTTGCCGAACCGCAAGTGGTCGACATGAACGTCACCATCAGCGGCAGGATCGACAACGAAGACGTCGATTACTATGCGGTTGATTTGAAGCAAGGCGATCGGCTGTCGGTGGAGGTCGAGGGGCTGCGGCTGGGCAATTCCTACTTCGATCCTTACGTCAGCATTCTCAACGCAGACCGCTTCGAACTCGCCCGTAGCGATGACGCCCCGCTGCTGAACCAGGACAGCCTTTGCTCGGTCGTGGCTCCCGCCGATGGCCGCTACATCGTGCAGATCCGCGAAACGTCGTACCGCGGCACGGGCAGCTATCGCATGCACCTGGGCTCGTTCCCGCGACCGACGGCTGTCTATCCCGCCGGCGGCAAGCCGGGCGAGAAAGTGCAAGTTCGCTGGATTGGCGACGCGGCGGGCGAGTGGACGAGCGAAGTCACCATTCCGCAGGACAGCCTGTACGATGCGGGGCTAGTAGCTCAAGACGACCGAGGCCTGGCGCCTTCGCCCAATCCTATCCGCATCGCGGATTTGACGAACTACCTGGAAACCGAACCCAACGACACCTGGCAGCAAGCCTCGGCTGGCGCTGCTCCGGGCGCGATGAACGGCATTATCGAGAAGGAAAAGGACGAGGACCACTTCAAGTTCTCGGCCAAGAAGGGGGAGCAGTACGACATTCGTGTCTACGCCCGCAAGCCGCTCCGGTCGCCGCTCGATCCCATCCTGTCGCTCTACAATGCCAAGGGGAATCGCATCGCCCAGAACGACGACACGGGCGGCCCGGATTCGTACCTGCGGTTCTCGGTTCCTGATGACGGCGAGTATATCGTCGGCGTCACCGACCACCTAAAGAACGGCGGCTCATCCTACGTCTATCGGATCGAAATCGAACCGGTCAAACCGGCTCTGACGATGGGCCTGCCCGAGCGTCAGCAGTACGTCGCCACGACGCTCGCCGTGCCCAAGGGCAACCGTATGGCGCTCATGGTTTCGGCCCAGCGTTCCAACTTCGGGTCCGATCTGAGCGTCGAAGTGCAGGGGCTTCCGCCGGGCATGAGCTTCGAAACGGTCCCGATGCCCGGTTCGCTGACTCAGGTCCCTGTCTTGTTCACCGCCGCCGCAGACGCTGCTCCCGGAGGCGCCTTGGCCGATGTCCTCGGCCGCTCGACCGATCCCAATGTAGCCGTCGAGGGACATCTGCAACAACGATCGATGCTCATCCGCGGACAGAACAACAGTGACGTCTGGGGACACGACGCTTACCGCATGGCCGCGGTGCTAACCGACGAGATTCCCTTTCAGATCGATCTCGTGCAGCCCAAAGCGCCGCTCGTGCGCAACGGCTCGCTCAATATCAAGGTGGTTGCGACGCGCAAGGAAGGTTTCACCGCTCCGATCACAGTCGGCTTGATTTACAACCCGGCTGGTGTTTCGTCGTCGGCCAACGTGACGATTCCGGAAGGCCAGAACGAAGCCTCGATCCCGCTGACTGCGAATGCGAACGCCGCCACCGGCACGTGGAAGATCGTCGCCGTCGGCAGCGCGGCCCACGGAGGCGGCAAGATCGAAGCGGCTACGGGGTTTGTCGATCTCAACATCTCCGATTCCTTCTTCAAGCTCGCCCTCGACAAGTCCGCAGTCGAGCAAGGCCAGGAGACGCAGATGCTCGTGAAGGTCGAGCAGTTGCAAGAGTTTGAAGGCAATGCCAAGGCTGAACTGGCCGGCCTGCCGCCAGGCGCCACCGCCGAGCCGGTCGAATTCAACAAGGAAACGGCCGAGATCACTTTCAAGATCGTGGCAGCCAAGGATGCTCGCGTTGGCAAGCATACGTCGGTGGTCGCTGTGGCCACGCTGCCCTACCAAGGGGAAGTCGTGACCCACACGCTCGGCCCGGGCGAACTGCGCATCGACGCCCCGCTGCCGCCGAAGGCGGATGCCAAACCGGCAGCCAATCAGCAGGCTGCCAAGCCGGCCGCGCCGGCCGAAAAGAAACCACTCTCGCGGCTCGAACAACTGCGCCTCCAGCGCGAACAGGAAACGAAGTGACAGTCATGGAGCAAGTCGCCGTGAAACGCAATTCCGTTCTGCTCGCCGTTGCCGCTCTGCTGGCGTGCGCAAGCATGGCCCAGGCTGAGCCCAAAGTCACCGCGTTGAATGTCTATCCGCCAGACATCCAACTCAGCAACAAGCTGGATCTGCAGCGCGTCATTGTGGTCGCCACCCGCGACGACGGCGTGACGCTCGACGTCACCGGCCAGGCGGCCGTCAAACTCGTCGACCCGGCGCCCTGCAAGCTCGAACAAAGCACGCTCTATCCTGTCGCCGATGGCCAGACGACCCTCGAAGCCGAGTATCAAGGGCTCAAGGCGGCGGCCAGCGTCGAGGTGAAGAACGCTACCGCCGATCGCCCGATCAGTTGGCAACTCGATGTGATGCCAGTCTTCATGCGAGCTGGCTGCAACACGGGCAGTTGCCACGGCGCCGCCCGCGGCAAGGATGGTTTCCAGCTCTCGCTGTTCGGTTTTGATCCTCAAGGGGACTACAACCGCGTAACGCGTGAGCTCGGTTTTCGCCGGATCAATCTCGCCGTGCCGGAAGCCAGTTTGCTGGTCGAAAAGTCGATCGGCTCGGTGCCGCACACCGGCGGCAAGCGGTTTGACCAGAACAGCGAGTACTACACAACGCTCATCCGCTGGCTGGAAGCGGGCGCTCCGAACGACAAGGAAGCCCCGCCGGCTTGTGTCGGCGTCGACATCTATCCGCCGGCAGCCGTGCTGGAAGGTGAAGGAACCACTCAGCAGTTCATCGCCCGGGCTCGTTATGCCGATGGAAGCGACCGCGACGTGACCTCCCTGGTCACCTTCATGAGCAACAACGACAACTCGGGCAGCATCACTGTGGACGGTCTCGTCACCGCGGCCGCTCGCGGCGAAGCCTTCATCATGGCTCGGTTCGACACGCACACCGTCGGCAGCCAGGTGCTCGTCCTGCCCAAGGACATGCAATACACCCCGCCGCCGATCACGGGCAACTACATCGACCAAATGGTTGGCGACAAGCTGAACAAGCTCCGCATGTTGCCGAGCCCGGTCTGCACCGACGAAGAATTCCTCCGCCGCGTAACGATCGACATCACCGGCTCCCTGCCCAGCGTCGAAGAGTACGAAGCCTTTATGGCCGACGCCTCGGCTGACAAGCGGTCGAAGGTGATCGATCGCCTGCTCGAGCGGAAAGAATTTGCCGAGATTTGGGCCATGAAGTGGTCCGAATGGCTGATGGTCAAGTCGACCAATCAGGTGAGCTACAAGTCGATGTATCTCTACTCGACCTGGCTCTCGGACAACATCGCCCGCAATGTGCCGCTCGACCAAATGGTTCAAGAGCTGCTCAGCGCAAGTGGCGGCACGTTCAGCAATCCGGCAACCAACTTCTATCAGATCGAACGCGACACCCTAAAGACCTCGGAGAACGTGGCCCAGGTGTTCATGGGCATTCGCACCCAGTGCGCCCAATGCCACAACCATCCGTTCGACCGCTGGACGATGGACGACTACTACAGCTTCGCCGCCTTCTTCTCACAGATCGGCCGGAAGCAGGCCGAGGACGAACGCGAGCAGATCGTGTTCAACCGCGGCGGTGGCGAAGTCCGCCATCCGGTGGGCGGCCGGAATATGGCTCCCAAGTTCCTCGGCGGTCCCGCTGCGGAAATTGAGCGAGGCGGCGATCGCCGCGAGGCTCTCGCCAAGTGGCTCACCTCGACCGACAACCCATACTTTGCGACCAGCGTCGCGAACCGCGTCTGGGCCCACTTCTTCGGCAAGGGCATCGTCGAACCGGTCGACGACATTCGCATCAGCAATCCGCCGAGCAATCCCGAGCTGTTCAAGGCGCTCGGCGACAAGCTGGTGGAATACAAGTACGACTTCAAGCAGCTCGTGCGCGACATTTGCAACTCGGAGGCCTACCAGCGCTCGACCGAGCGTAACGAGTCAAACGCGACCGACGAGCGCAACTTCGCCCACGGCAACATTCGCCGCATCCCTGCCGAAATGCTGCTCGACTGCATCAGCCAGGCCACCGGCGCTGTGGACAAGTTCCAAGGCCTGCCGCTGGGGTCACGAGCCGTGCAAATCGCCGATGGGCGCACGAGCAACTACTTCCTGACCACCTTCGGTCGGGCTCCGCGCGACACGGTTTGTGCCTGCGAGGCAAAAACCGAACCAACGCTCTCGCAAGCGCTGCACATGCTCAACGGCAGCACGATCGAGGGCAAGGTTTCCCGCGGCGGGCTCGTCCAGAAGATGATCGGCGAAAAGAAGACCCCGCAGGAAGTCATCGAGGCGATCTACATCCGCTCCCTGTCCCGCAAGCCGACACCGGCGGAAATCGATCGACTGATGGTCGTTGTGAACGAAGCAGAAAACCCCACTCAAGGCTTGCAGGACGTCTACTGGGCAGGCCTCAACAGCCGCGAGTTTGTGTTCAACCACTAAGG
>JAEZAS010000350.1 GCA_023430365.1 Planctomycetota bacterium | reverse complement strand
GCGTGAAACCGGGTCGGCATATCCGCTATCCCAAGGAGACGCCGCTGACGAACCTCTATCTCTCGATGCTCGAGCGCATGGGAGCGCCGACCGAGAAGCTCGGGGACAGCACCGGCCCGCTCCAGGGACTCGAGGGCTGATCGCGCGGAAGATCCGGCCTGTAGGGCTGCGGATCGTGACGGCTGTAGCGTAGGGGAAAGCGCGGTTGGGATTTCTGCACCGCAGTGCAAGCTCCCGCCGACTTGATGGGTAGGAGCACCTGATGCCGAAGGAGCGGTGAATCCTACTCGCAGATTGATGCAGCCATGAATTCGCTCGCGACCGCGCCGGCATTGATTTTGATCATCGACAACGATCCGTTCACCATGACGGGTTTGGCGGCGATCCTCGACATGTCGGGATACGAGTGCCACTGCGCTCGTGGCGCTGAAGCCGCCCTGAAAGCGGCCCGCACGTTGCCGCTCGATCTGATTCTGTGCGACGTCAATCTGGGCGGCGAGAGCGGCATCGACCTCTGCCAGGAACTGCGAGAGCAGCCGGGCATGGAAGACGTGCCGCTGATGTTCATGTCGACCGGCCAAGGGCCCGACATCGTCCGGCGGACGAGCGAAGCTGGGGCAGCTTACTATCTGCGCAAGCCGTTCGATCCCGAGGTATTGCTGGAACTAGTCGGCAAAGCGCTTTGGATGCCGCACCTCGTTCAATCGCGGGTGGCGGCCGCTCACGCGGATCGCGAGGTGAAGACCGCGGTGCCCAAGTCGAATCTACGCCCAAGCGCCTTGCAAAGCTTGCAGCTTCCGATCGCCTGATCACCTGGGCTGAAGACGCCTTTTGCCGGTTTTCCGCCGGACTGCGGCTGTAGGTCATGTTGGGGCGAGTCGGCTACTCGTCCGCCAGGTCGCTATCGATGACGCCCGCTCCAAAGGATGGTGCGGATAGGTCTGAGTCCGCGCCCGCCTCGGCTTGCTCGGGGGAGTGCTGCGATTCGAGGCGGCCGATCTGCCGTTGGAGCATTTCGATCAGCCGCCGCTGCTCAATCAGTTGAGCGTTGAGTTCCGCGAGGTCCCGCTGCTGATGGGTCAGCAGGATTTCCAGGTCGATGACGCGGGCTTCGAGGTCGCGGGAAGGCATTGGGGGAAGCGAGTGACGAGCGGCCAATTGCTGGGAAATCACACCTCCCCAAAAGTAAACGCCCTGCCCACCATCCGCAACCGAATCTGCCCCTCGGTGCGTCTGGTGGGCGGGCGTTTACCTGCGGTTCATCGGCGACGCTGCTCGATGGTCTGTCGCGGAAACCAGCCAGGCGGAGGCGAATGCGACGATCCGCAGATTCGCCCTGCGAGGTTGCTCGTTGACGAGCGGGAACCAGAATGGCGGTTCGGTTCCGCTGCCGGCTTCCAGCCGACGGCTTAAGCGAAATCTAACCGTCCATCGACATTTTCACCACGGTCGCTAGCAGCCTCAGTATTCGCGCTAACTCCGGATCAGCAAGCGGCTTACCGCTAGTGTGGCCGGGCGGGGGCTTCCCTACGTTGCGGCTGGATTGTTAAAATTCGGCGAGTACAAGGCGACGCCCGCTCAAACCATGGAGGTACTCATGAACACCATCCGCCTGGACGAAGTTGATCTCCGTTCGACGCATGGCAAGGCCTTGGGAGTCGCGGAACGCTATGTCGAAGCCCGCGAGTTCCGGGCCCTGATGGTTTCGCACCGTCGCATGGTCCGCGTGAACAAAGGCGATGTCCGTGTTCGCGGACTGCAGGACTTGGATACGGGCGAAATCTTTCTGATCGATGAGCGTCGGCTGTTCGACGCCAAACGCTAGCAGCCTCCTTCTTGCGGTCTGCTCGCTGCCCACAATTGTTCGCTCGTCGCCTGAAGGGTGGCGAGGAGGCGATAGAGCATCTCTAAATTGCGCAGTTGCGCGTCGTCGAAGCGGGCTTATCTGAAGAGGGCCAATATCTTTAGGCCGTCTCCCTCTCAGCCCTCAAAACCGGCAGGAAAATCGACGTCGACACGTTTGGCAAAATGCGCATAATCCGACCTCGCGTGTCAAAGTGCGGAGTGCTTTCCAGCCGATTGCATGGCTAGAAGCCGAATGTTCCGAATGCTCCGGGAGCGCGGAACAGCGACCGTCGACACGCCGCAGCGGCCCAGTTCAAGACCCAGAACTCAGGACAGGCAAAGCCACCCGGCGTTGCTGCACGAGAGAACACACGTGTCCCAAATCCATCCAACGGCGGTCATCGAAGCCGGCGCCCAGCTCGGCGAGAATGTGACGATCGGCCCCTTCTGCGTGGTCGAGTCCGGTGCGGTGATCGGCGATGGCTGCAAGCTCGCTGCACGCGTCGTCGTCAAGTCGCGAACCACGCTGGGAGTGAACAACGATATTTCCGAAGGGGCCGTGATCGGAGCTCGCGCACAGCACGCGATCGACACCAACCCCGGCGGCATACTGACGATTGGCGACAACAACCGCATTCGCGAGAACGCCACCCTGCATCGCGGCTACGCCAACGATGCCGCAACGGTCGTCGGCAGCAACAACCTGATCATGGTGAACGCTCACGTCGGCCACGACTGCCAGGTGGGCAACAACTGCATCATCGTCAATGGAGCCATGCTCGGCGGCCATGTCACGGTGGAGGATCGGGCCTACATCTCGGGCGGCGTGGCGATTCATCAGTTCTGCCGCGTCGGCCGGTTCGCCATGATCGGCGGACTCGCAAAGATCGTGCAGGACGTTCCGCCCTACGTCACGATCGAAGGTGGCGGAGTCACGGAAGTCGTGGGTCTCAACCGCGTCGGACTGCGTCGCAATGGTTTCACTCCGGAAGAAGTCCAGCAGCTCAAGCAAGCCTACCGAGTGATCTACCGCCAGGGACTGCGGTGGAGCGAAGTGCTCCAGATCCTCAAGACCGATTTCAGCACCGGTCCCGCGGCCGCCTTCCACGAGTTCTTCAAGTCGGGCAAGCGCGGCTTCGTCCAGGAACGCCGGATCTCCCGCAAGGCGACCCTTCGCATCGTCAACGCCGATACGGACGATATCGAGTCGGACGATCGCTCGAAGCGCAGCGCCGCCTGAGCGAAGCAACCTTCGTAATCGAAAACACCAAGGCCGGTTCCAACCATGTTTGGAGCCGGCCTTTTTCGTTGCGTCCGCTCACAGGCCAAAGAACGGCGCGGGCAGCAGGAAAGCGTGTTGCTCAAAGAGGCTGACCGGGCCCGACCAGGAGGTGTACTGCGTGAAGAACACGACCAGCACGTAATACAGCACCACCGGGACCGCGGCGAACCTCGCCATCCAGCGCAGAAGAAAGAAGCGTGGCTGCTCACGCTTCCGCGCCCGTCCCATCGCCCATCCCGTCAGCAAACGGGCCGGGTAGATGAAGACGACGAAGAACATGCTCGGCAGCCAGGTGACTTCGCGCGGCGTGGCCTCGATCTTCAACAGATATAGCGGCAAGGCAAACAAACAGGTCACCGTCAGCCCGAGCCAGAAGGCGAGCGGAGCCCTACGAAACATCCGCCGGATCTCGCCCCACTGGAACATCGCCGTGAAGCGATTCTCCGCCGCAAAATGCGTTTGCAAAAATGGCAGGTAAAGCAGAACGAACGCCAGCAGCAGGGCTCCGAGCCAGCCGACCAGAGGAGCCCCTTCGCTCTGAATCGTGGTGCCGCACATGAGCAGCAAGACAGGAACAAACAACCAGGCCAGCGCGCCGGCGAAGCCGCGCACTCCTAGCCAAAAGTAGAACGGTAGCCGCAGCCCGACCACGAAGTCCCAGACCGCGTCGCGGGCCTCAGCATACATGCGTCCTCGTCGCATCCCCGCCCACACGATCGCCGGCGGAAACCAATCCGACATCGGCCGCAAGGCGAACAAGTCGTCAGCCAGTGCCGGCCAGACGGCCCGGACCGCCCGTTCAAGCAAGGGTCGCAGCAACCGTCCGAGCACCAGGTGGGCAGCTAACTGAAAAGGGGCCAGCAGCGGCCAGAAGAAGTGCCGGAGTCGTCCGCCGCTGTACCAGGCCAGCAGGATGTGGCCAACCATGAGCGTGGTAGCAACGATCAACCCCAGCCGCCACGCGCGTGCCGTGTCACTGCCCGGATCGATCAAATAGGCGCTTCGAGCCAGGTCCGCCAGCAAGCGCAAGGGAAGCAGCATCAACCAAGTGCCAGCGACGAGACTGCCGATGCGGGCAAACTTCGGAAAGTCGATAAAGCCGTCCCGCAGCCGCCCACTACGGGCCACGCGGGCGCTCGCTTCCAGCAAGTAGCCCAGGCTGACGAATTGCACCAATGGAATCGCGGCCAGCACCGCCAGGCAAGCGAGCAAGCTGAATAGTCCAAATAGCCACTCGCAGACAAGTCTCCCCAACTGCCAGGCCCGGATCGGCCAGCTTCGAGGCGTCGCCGAGGAGAACGGCTCGGCAACCAGTTGCGCGTCGACCGGAATCTCGCGAGTCACCGGCACGGCGGCAACCAGGCGAACGGGCGGCGGCGAAGCGATCGGCTGGGCAGCGATCGGGAGCGGACCTGGGTCGTCGACCGCCAGGACCACAATGCCATCGCCGGACGCGGCGGACGGAGCGTCGGTCGCGCGTCCGCCAGGGGCCTGTGGTGAGAAGGAGTTTGCCATGCGGTCGCAGTTTCTGGTCGAATGGGCCAAGGACGGTCACACCGCAGCGAAACCCCAATACGCCAGGCGAGGTAAGATCCTTGGCAGGCGGCGAGGTTCCGCAACCTTATACCTATCGCCGGTGGACCGACGTTTCAAGGAATTTGGCGTCATGTGGCAGAAGAACGCGTTGTTCATCGGCCTGTGCCTGGTTGGCCTGGCAGCCATCGGCGGATCACTGTTGCGGCGCGAGCGGGTTTTGCGTCCCGAGAGCTTCTGGCCGGAACGTTTTGCGACCGCCAGCGCCGTCAACGCCCGGCCAACTCCCGCCTCAGCTACGGAGTCTGAAGAGCCAGCGTCGAAGGAATCGTCGCCGTCGATGCTCCAATTGCCTCGACCACGAGCGAGCGACATCGGGTCGTCTCTCGCCTTGCTCAACCAGGAGTTCCACGACCATTGGCGAAGCCAGGACCTCACTCCGACGCCTAAGGCGGACGATCTGGCGATTGCCCGTCGCCTTTCTCTGGCTCTGACCGGGACCATTCCTTCGCTCGAAGAGATTCGAGCTCTCGAGCGGGTGCAGCCGGAGCATCGCGTCGAGTGGTGGATCTCGCATCTGCTGGAGGATCGTCGTTACGCCGACTACATGGCCGAGCGTCTGGCCCGGGCCTACGTCGGCGTGGAGGATGGCCCGTTCCTCATCTATCGTCGCCGCCGACTTGTGAATTGGCTGAGCGCCAGCCTGGCCG
>JAEZAS010000198.1 GCA_023430365.1 Planctomycetota bacterium | reverse complement strand
CCATCGGCACGGGGGTGGTGAAGAGCGGCGTGGTGTCGACGTCGATCGGCACCAGCGGTGTGGTCTTCGCCCACAGCGACGAAGTGCAGATCGATCCGCTCGGTCGGCTGCATACGTTTTGCCATGCGGTGCGCGGCAAGTGGCACATCATGGGAGTAAGTCTGACCGCTGGTGGATCGCTGCAATGGTTTGCCGAGCGAGTCTGCAGCGATTTGTTTGCCAGTAAGAAGGCCAATTGCTACGACATCCTGTCGCGCGAGGCGGAAGGAGTGGCCCGAGGCAGCGAGGGACTGTTCTTCTTGCCGTACCTGGCTGGCGAACGGACTCCGCATGCCGACCCCTTTGCCCGAGGAGCGTTCATCGGCATGACGCTCAAGCACGCGCGCGGCCATTTGTCGCGATCGATCATGGAAGGCGGCGCCTATGCGCTGAAGGACAGCCTGACGATCATCAAGTAAATGGGAGTTCCGGTGAAGCAGATTCGGGCCTCCGGCGGCGGGGCGAAGAACCCGTTCTGGCGGCAGGTGCAGGCCGATGTGTTTGGGCAGGAGGTCGTCACCATCAACGCCGAGCAAGGCCCAGCCTACGGCGCCGCGTTGCTCGCGGCCGTTGGCGGCGGCGCTTACAAGAGTGCGGAAGAGGCCTCGGCGGCGACCATCAGCGTGGTCGAGCGGACGGCGGTCGATCGCAAGGGCGCCAAGGTGTACGAACGGGGCTATCCGATCTACCAGCAACTCTACAAGTCGCTGAAGGACCAGTTCGTGGCCATCGACGACTTCACCCGCGAGAGCTAAGGGCTGCGAAACGTGAGATGGCGGCCGGAGAATCGGCAGCGTCGCTAAAGTCGGCGCCGCCGGGCCTGGGGTCGTGACGTAGGTTTGTGCAGTCTGCCCCGACCTACCGACCTGAATACGGCCATGACCCTTGCCATCCCCCATGTCGCGACCGCGTTGTCCGGCGGAGCCGCCCAGGAGCGATCGCCGGCCGGCGAGCAACTGCTTTCCGGTCGACATATCCCGGCACTGGATGCGATCCGCGGCCTTGCGATCTTGATGGTCACCTACTACCGCTTCGGCGGTGGTTCGCCGGAGTATGCTTCGGCCGGCGATGGTCTGCCGCTGCATGAGATCGGCAGTCGCGGCGTGGAACTGTTTTTCGTGCTCTCGGGGTTCCTGATCACGGGCATCCTGTACGACTCAAAGGATCAGCCCCACTTTTTTCGCAACTTCTACGCCCGGCGGACGCTGCGGATCTTTCCGCTCTACTACGGCGTGCTGCTGCTCGGCCTGGTGCTTCTGCCGGCTGTGAGTTCGGTCGCCGCGTCGTGGTATGTTGAAGCGCGCGAGCAACAAGCCTGGCTTTGGTTCTATGGGGCCAACGTGCTGCAGTCGTGGCGCGGCGCCTGGAGCCTCGGTTGGTTCAACCACTTCTGGTCGCTCGCGATCGAGGAGCACTACTATCTGCTCTGGCCGATGGTGGTGTTCTTCCTGTCTCGGAGGCAGGCGCTGGTGGCTTGCGGGGCACTGTTCGCCCTGAGCGCCGGCAGCCGGGTTGCGTGGGTTCTGCTCGGAGGCAACGACGTCGCTCCGGAAGTGTTCACGCTCTTCAGGCTGGACGCGATTGTGCTGGGCAGTGCGCTGGCCTTGCTGGTGCTTGGTCCGCTAGGTTTGCGGGGCCTGGTGAAGCCGGCCTTCGCGGGCGTCGCCCTGTCGTTGCCCGTGCTGATCGGAGTCTCGCTACTGGACCGGCGGATTTTCACGATCCCCGAGAGCTTCTGGGCGATCTTCTTCGGGGCGGCCATCATCCTGGTGCTGGCGGCCCGGGAAGGCGGGATGATCGAGCGTGCTGGTCGCTCGCGCGTGCTCCGCTTCTTTGGCAAGTACAGCTATGGGATGTACGTGTTCCAATCGCTCTTGATTCCGGTGATGGCTGGAGTCGTCACAGCGACCGGCCTGGCGTCTTCGCTCGGCAGCCCCCTGCTCGGCCAACTGGCTTACCTGCTCATCATGTTCGCCGCCACGACCGGGATGGCCCTGCTGAGCTGGCATGCTTACGAGAAGCACTTCTTGAAGCTGAAGTCGCGTTTCGAGGCGCGCCGGTCAGCGGCCACGCAGACGAAGCTCAGCCCTGCCCTTTCGGCAGTTTCCGCCTCAGTGCCGGGATAATCTCGGCAGGGACAAAGCGGCCGAGCATCTCGTCGTTTGCCAGGGGCGTGATCTGTTTGATGAGCGAACTGGAGACGTGGGCAAACTCCTCGTCGGCCATGAGGAACACGGTTTCGATGCCGGGGTCGAGATGGCGATTGGCCATCATCATGGTGAATTCGCCCGCCAAGTCGGTCATCGGCCGAACGCCGCGAACCATCACCCTTGCCCCACACTGCCGGACGAATTCCACGGCCAGACCCGAGAACGTTTTGACCTGCACATTGGGCAGTTTTTCGGTGGCGTGCGAGACCAACTCCTGTCGCTCGTCGGTCGTGAACAGCGAGCGTTTTTCCGCGTTGATGCCAATGCCCACGATCAGCGTATCGACCAGCCGGGCAGCCCGCTGGATGACGTTCAGGTGGCCGAGCGTGATGGGGTCGAACGAACCGGTATAAACCGCGATGCGGGAGTCGGAGCGAGTCATGAAGTGATTCCAATTTCAGGCCGCTCCACCTGGCAGAGCGTGGCGGCGAGTGGCCGCCGCTTATCGAGCGCATTCTACCAAGCCGGAGATCAACCGCTCTACGTCGTCCCGATTGTTGTAGCCATGCGGAGCCACCCGAATCCCTCCGCCGCGGCAGCTGACGACCACGCCCGCTGTGAGCAAGTGCGAGCGGACTTCGCTAGGGGGCCGATGGCCCGGGGGAGTAAAGGTCACAATGCCCGAGCGGTGTCCCTCGTGCCGGGGGCTGATCAACTGGGCTCCAACGTCGCTCAGCCGGCCGCAGAGATAGTCCGTCAGCGAAAGCACCTGGTCGGCTACGCTCGAGCGTGACTTGCTGACCCCCATGCGTTGCAGCAGGTCGATGCTCGCCTGTAGGCCGATCATGCCAGCCATGTTCGTCGAGCCTCCTTCCCAGCGGGTGGCATCGGGCCGAAGCTTCAACTCAATATGCGAAAAGTCGTGGGCAGCCTGAACGCTATTCCAGCCGACTCCGATCGTTCGCATCTGATCTTGGAGGTCGCGACGGACATAGAGAATGCCAGCCCCCTCGGGTCCGAGAAGCCACTTGTGCCCATCGGCAGCAAGGAAGTCGATTCCTAGTTGGTCCACGTCGATCGGAAAGACGCCGAGGCCCTGGATGGCGTCGACCATCAAGCGAACGTCCTTGCGCCGGCAAAGGGCCGTCACTTCAGCAAGGGCCAATCGCCATCCGCTCGCGAACCCGACCCAGCTGACCGAAACGATTCTGGTCCGCTCGTCGATGTGGTCGTCCAGGCGATCCAGGTCGACGATGCCGTCTTCGACGGGCACGAGCCGGGCTTCGACGCCGCGCGAAGCCAGGTTCATCCAGGGATACAGATTTGACGGGAATTCGTTGGCCAGCGTGACGACATTGTCCCCCTCCTGCCAGGGCCAGCCCTCGGCCACCATGCCCAGGCCGGTCGTCGTGTTCGGCACGAGAGCGATTTCGGCCGTTTGCGCGCCAATCAGTTCGGCGGCCTGGGTCCGCAGACGACGGGTCGTTTCCGCCCACCGGAGCCATTGCGTGTCCCCCTGCTCCGTCGCCTCGTCCAGCCATTGGGCGATGGCCGCCCGCGTCGGCTGAGGTAAAGGGGCGACGGCAGCGTGGTCGAAGTAGGCATAACGGGACGAAACTGGCATTTCGCGTCGAAACCTTTCGACGGCCTCGAGCTCTCCCTCGAATGGGGACATGCGACCTGCTCCCAGCGTTAAAATCGGCCCAAACTGATCTCGAGCCGAGAGGCAAGAAACCCGAGAATTGCCGCTCCGAACAAGGAATCGCAACTACAGGTGACAGCAGCTATCGTCGAATTATACTAGGGCCGGTAAGGACTTGAGTTATGGCTGGTGTTTTGCGCGCGGACGTGCACCTTCGAGGAAGTTTGGGAATGCCCAAGGCGCTGTGCTTAGCGGGGATGGTTGTGGCCATCCTCATTGCGATCCTCTTTGCGGTCGATTTGGCCGTCGGTACGCCATTCCGCCGCGCCAGCGTCGTAATGGACGTCTCGTTGATTGTTGCCGCCCTGTTATTGGGGCTGGCCAGCTGGATGACCTTTCGCGAGCAGCGTTAGAGCGCCGCCACCGCGTCCCAAGTCCCGCTAGGCCGCGGGACGAAGAATCGATCGGCTGGGCGTCGGAGCATGCTGCTCGACGAACTGCTTGCCAATCTCGCCTAGAGTGGCGATCTGCAAATGCCCAGCCGACTGCTGCGCAGCCAGCCAGCCCAGCAATTCACGGAGAGTGCCGAGCGCAAGGCCGTCTTCTTCGACGAGCCGCGGTGAGTCGATCGCCAGATGCACGGCGGAGTGCTGGCGCATCGCCTTCCGAATTCGGCGTTTGAGGGACCAGTTGGTTGGCAGCCACCAGGCCGACTGCAGCGGCAATTGCCAGGCGACGGGTTGGTGCCAGATATCGGCGCGAAGCGACGACCGCGGCGGATCCACGGTTTCGCCGATGGGGCGAGCAGGACCACGAATTGCCGAGATCCCGTGCTCGACCAGGGCGTCGACCTCGCTCACTTCGTCCACGTTTCGCAGCACGAGCGTGGACAGCGAAATGCCCGCTCGGCGAGCTCGATCGAAGCGGCGGCCCAGTTCGCGTCGCAAACGCAGCCGCCCGGAACCAGCGCCGAACCAGGTGCGATCAGCAAGCACTGCGAGCTCGTGGGGCACCGTGCTCGCGAAGATCGGTTCCGTCGCAGCCGAAATCGCCGGATCGGCCACAGCCCACGTGGCGGGCATTTGGTGCTGCTCGAGCAGGGTGATAAGGTTGTTTCGCAGGTCGTCCAGCCGCTGGCGATAAGCCTCGGTCTGCTGGTGAATATCCAGTTCGAGATCAATGGAGAGTGTGAAGAGGCTGCCTTGCGCTCCGCTATCCATTCCCCGGCCCTTCCCTGTCCGACTGCCCGCGACCGAACCCCAGGGCAATGCATCGACCTCTGTATATAGCGCTCTCCAGCGTTCCGCCGTCGAGCGTTGCAATCGCTACTCCACCGATGACCCGGCGAAACGGCCCGGCCGAGTGGAATAAATTGCCCCCCAGCGTTCGAAGAAAGTTTTGCTGTGTTGTCGCGGCGGACACGGGTTATAATCGAGCCCGATATCTTCAACCCCTTTCGCCTAGCGAGCTTGCGGATTGAACGACTCAACGCTCACCGCTAATCGATTCGACTCCGGCGAATTGCCGCCGGACGGAACGCGTGCGTCGCCGGCGGCCCGGCCAGCGGCGCCCAGGACCCCGCGCTCGACTGGCAATTCTGCCCAGCCGACGGCTGCGGATGATTCCGATTCGGGGCAAGAGGAAGCCATTGTCCGCGAACCGGGATGGCTCCGTCAGGCCATTCGTCGCTCGCTGCGTGGCTCGGCGGCGATGATGGTCTCCACGCTGGTGCACACCGTGGTGCTGGTCGTTTTGGGAATGATCTTGGTTGAGCCTCAGATCATTCAGAAATTTCACGAAGTGGTGGCCATTCCATATGAGGAGCCGCCGAAGCCCGATGAAGTAAGCGTTGAGCTTGAAAAACAACTGACAACCGTCACGGAGACCTCCTCCGCCGTCTTTAGCGCCTCGATGGAAGTCGGAGAAGTCGGCGCCTCCGGCCCTCAAGGCGGCATTTCCACGCCGCAGATGGACAATGCAATCCTGGAGCAACTTGCCACAACGGATTCGATTGACGTGGGAGTGATTGAGGATCTGCTTCCCACCCAGCGATTGATCGCCGATGTGCCTGATGGCCAGGTAGGCGACGCCCGCGCGATCGTGGACGACTACAACGAGGCGCTGGATCGAATCACCCAGGAATTGCTCTGGATGCTTGAGAAGGGACCGGTGCTCGTCGT
Organism: Planctomycetota bacterium; assembly: GCA_023430365.1. Taxonomy (GTDB): domain Bacteria; phylum Planctomycetota; class Planctomycetia; order Pirellulales; family Pirellulaceae; genus JAEZAS01. The sequence continues at coordinate 18,260 of JAEZAS010000198.1, read as the reverse complement.
CTGGGCCTTCGACCAGTCCGAGAGCATGAAGGACGACCAAGAGGAAATTCGGGATCGAATCGAGCACGTCTACAAAGAACTAGGGCTCGTCGGGCCGAAGACCAGGTCGGCCCTGGAGACAGCCGTCGTCAGCTTTGGCGAGAACTACATCCAGCACACTCGCCGGCCGACCGCCGATCTTGACGAAATCCGCACTGCCATTTCCGAAGTGCCGATCGATCCCTCCGGCAAGGAAATGACCTGCTCGGCCGTACTGCAAGCGATTGCAACGCATCGCGGCTACGCCCGGCAGACGCGGCGACAAATGGCCTTGATCCTGGTCACGGACGAAAGTGGTGATCGCGTCGACAACGATAGCAATCTCGAACGAGCCATCGCCGAGGCAAAGGCGGCCCGCTGCAAGACGTATATCCTTGGCCGCGAAGCGGTCTTCGGTTATCCCTATGCCCACATTCGTTGGGTCCATCCCCAGACGAAGAACCGCCACTGGATTGCCATCGACCGCGGCCCGGAAACGGCATTCGTGGAGCAACTACAAACCGACGGTTTCCGCCGCCGGCACGATGCACATTCAAGCGGCGCCGGTCCCTACGAATCGACGCGCATGGCGCGCGAGACGGGGGGCATTTTTTTCATGCTGCCGACGGTCGAGTCGGATCTGGTGCATAGCGACAAGCGCAAGTACGAGCTCGAGGCGATGAAGCCTTACCTGCCCGACCTGCGCTCGCGTCTGGAAGTAGCCGCGGAGCGGGATAAATCGCCTCTGCGCCAGATGTTGACCAAGGTGATCTACGATCTGAATCCCTACAACGAGGAAGCGGCGAAGATCATCGAAATGCGGGTGCATTTCTCCATCGAAAAGCCGAGGCTGATCCAGCAGATCCGCCAGGAGCAGGCCAAGGCGATCGTCTACCTGCAATACCTGGCCAAGGTGGAGAAAGAGGTCGCAAAGATGGCTGACGAGCGGCGCTACGAGCCCTCGCCCCGCTGGCAAGCCAACTACGACTTGCTCTATGCCCAGCTGATCGCCTATCAGGCCCGCATGTACGAGTACGGAGCCTATCTGGAGGAATTCGCCAAGCAGCCGAAGGTCGTTCCTGCCTTCAAATCGCCCAACTTGCGGCATGAGCGGTGGGACATCACCACGCGAAAGAAGACGATCACGGGGGACGTGGTGGAGCCTTACATCGAGCGGGCGACGCAGATGTTCAAGGACATTATTGAGCAGCACCCGGGCACTCCCTGGGCGGCCCGAGCGCAAGTGGAATTGAAGCGGGGGTTCGGCGTGGAACTGGTCGAAGTGTATGATGAGCCCGAACCGGTGCTTCCGCCAGGAACTCGCCTGGTTCCCGTACCTAAGCTCTAACACTTGCGATACACGATATTCCCATGCGTCTTGGAATCTTCGGAGGCACGTTCGACCCCGTGCACTTCGGCCATCTGCTCCTCGCGGAATCCGCTCGCGAACAGCTTCGGCTGGACGAAGTGTGGTTCATTCCCGCCGCAACGCCCCCTCACAAGCGCGACCGCGAGTTGACGCCCGCGAAGCAGCGCCTGGAAATGCTCGAATTGGGGATCGCCGGCAATGAGGCTTTTCGAGTCTCGACTCTGGAACTCGATCGCGGCGGGGTCAGCTACACCGCCGACACGTTGCGACAAATCCTCCAGCAGCATCCAGATGCCAAACTGTTTCTGCTGATGGGGGCGGACTCGCTTCGCGACTTGGTCACGTGGCGCGAACCGGAAGAGGTCTGCCGCTTGGCGGTGCCGGCCGTGGTTCGCCGCGGCGGCCAGCCCGATCTTGATTTCAGCGTGCTGCAGTCGCTCGTCTCTCCCGAGCGGCTGGAGACAATCCGGGCGAACGAGGTGGCGATTTCCGCCGTCGACTTCAGCAGCACCGACCTGCGGGAGCGTGCGGCCAATGGCCGAAGTCTCCGCTATCGCACGCCGCGGGCGGTGGAAAAATTCATCGAGACGCAGAAGCTGTATCGCGCTTGATCCGAGCCGCGGGAGACCTTGCATGATCCACTATCGCGACTTCGTCCCGGAGATGTTGCGTCCCCCAGGGTTTTTATCCCCCTCGGAGCACGAGTCGTTCGACGCCGCCGTGGAGGACGCCAACCGGTGGATCGCCGAAAACAAAGTGCGTGTGCTGAACGTCGAAACCGTCGTCCTGCCCAACATCTGGAGTCGCTTCGAGGAAGGGACCAAGGACGGCGCGCTCGGCACCAGCGGCGAACAGCCGAGCCACTGGCACCAGTTCATTCGCGTTTGGTATCAGGACTGAGATGACTGGCAAATGCCTGTCATCGTCGGGTGCCGCCGACTGCAACTCTACAGCCGCAAAAAGATCTTACGGCGATACATCCACAGGCAGATCAGCCAGAGCACTGTCATTGCCACGATGTTCTGAACGAGCGGCTCGTAAGCGGGGCCGAATCGTTGAAAGACGTTGGGTCCCAGGTGAGTCTTGAACGTCGCAAGAATCCAGGGATGAATGAGCTTGTCCAGGCAGTAGATGGCGATCGAATTCATCCCCACCACGGTCAGCGGAAACACCAGCCGCTCGGCGAGCGGGGTGTTTGATTCCTTCGCGGTCGAGCCTCGAGTCAATTCGATCGCGGCGTAGAAGGCGGCCAGCAAGAGCAAAGTCCAGCCGGTGCTATAGACTGCCCAACTCGGCGTCCAAATGCGTTTGACGATCGGGCAAAGGTTCGTCGCCTGGAGCAGGTAGCCGATTGCCAGGGCCGCAAAGCCGCACACGATCAAGAGCCAGAATTTCCGTCGTCCACTGGCGGACGATCGCAGCAATTCTCCGGCTAACAGCCCGAAGATCATCGTGGCAAGCGACGGAATGAAGTTCAGCGTCGCGTATCCACCTGGGTTGAAGCGAAACGGCTCTGGGAGCGGAAAGAGGTTGATGAACCAGACGTCGAACGCCGCGGCAACGTTCGCGTTCTTCTCGAAGTGGCGCGCCAGGCCCGTGAAGTGCGGCCAGTCGTCTGGAACGCCCACCGCCGCCCAATCAAAACTCGCTGACGGGGCCGGGTACAGCACAAACAGCAACCAATAGCCGATCAAAATGGCCGCCGCCGAGGTCCACTGAACCCATCGCGCCCGCCCAGCCAGCAGGAAAAGGAAGAAGTAGCCGAGGCCGATCTGCGTGGTCACATCCACGAACGTAAAGTTCGTTTGTTCGCGGCCGTTCGATCGCAGAAAGATCCCAAGCAGAATCAGGGCGACCGCCCGGATCGCCGCATGCCCTGCCATCTGTGCGTAGGATTGGCCGCGCGCTTGGCGAGCGGCGAATGAAAAGGCCAGCGACGTGCCCACCAGGAACATGAACGACGGCTGGATCAGATCCCAAAACGAACAACCAACCCACGGCACATGTTCGAACTGGTAAGCCAGTTCGTGCCAGAACCGACTGTCACGAAAGGCGTCTTGCTGGGCGATCTGCGGAAACCCAAACCCGCGCGAGACCATCGCCAGCATCACAAGGCCGCGATAAGCGTCGATCGACACTAGCCGCGTCGGCTTCGACGGCGTGAGGAGCGGAGCAGTTTCGATCATAGAGGGGCTCGGCAGGCGCGGCACATAGGTGGGAACGCCCTAGAGCCTACCGATCCCGGCATGGTCAGGGAACCGGTATTTCGCCGGTTCCCGCAAGCGGACGGAAACGCTTATGCCCCGCGAAACCGCCGGACCAGCGACAGGGCGCTCATCACGCGCGAGGCGGTGGTCAACATGGTCGCTACCGGCAGGATCTCGGTGAACGGCATGATGCAGTAGATCGCTGCCAGGGCGGCACACACCAGCCGGCCTTTGCTCGAGAAACCGCTCGCCGCCGCGATCCGCCAGCCAAGGGCCGATCCCGCGATAGTGCCGATGAAGAGTCCCTGAGGTCCAAAGCTCAGCACATCGGCGATATCGAGCAAAATGGCCGCCAGCACCGGGGCCCACATCGAGACCGAGCGAAAACCGGTATTGGTCGACCTATCATCCACGACCACATCCGCCAACGGAGCGACGGTGGCTGGACCTTGCGAAGCACGGACAGGAACGAGGGCGGGGATCGGGTGGTTCACCGTGTGGCGGCCTCCTGAAAGAACGGGCGAAGGGACAATCGATTATTCGCAGAAACGGGATGGAGCTTGATCGCCGGGCCTGGCCCATTCGCCACTCTGGCAGGCGCATCTCAAGCCATAGCAGCATCTTGCAATCGCCGCGCCGCGCTTCCAGAATGGCGACTCGCAACTCACGGATTCATGTCGACACTTGTTACTGCCCCTCCGGAGCATCGTCGATGTTCGTAGCCTCGCGGTTTCTCGCAATCTCTGCGGTCTTGTGCCTCATCCCTGCCCTGGCCCTCGGAGATGATAGCCCGACCTATACCGATCCCGCCAAGGCCGACGCCGACTTCGCCTATCAAGGGGAGTATGAGGTGACGGCCAAGACCGACGAGGGGGACGTGAAGATCGGCTTGCAGCTCGTCGCGTTGGGGGACGGCAAGTTCCGCGCAATTGGCTACATGGGCGGGCTCCCTGGCGCTGGCTGGGACAAGCTGATCAAGCACGAAGCCGAAGGAGAACTGCACGGGGACAAAGTGGTGGTGAAGTCGGATCACGGCGAAGCCCATTTCACCAAAGAGGCCGTCACGATGTTCAGCCCCGAGGGAAATCGCACGGGGCACAGCAAGAAGGTCCAGCGCACGAGCCCGACCATGGGAGCGAAGCCGCCGGAAGGAGCCATTGTCCTGTTCGATGGCACATCGGCTGACGCGTTCGAGAAAGGGCGGATGAACGACGACAAATTGCTGATGCAGGGAGCCACCAGCAAGCAAAAGTTCGGCAGCCATAAGATTCACGTCGAGTTCCTGCTTCCCTACCAGCCGAAGGCGCGTGGGCAGGCCCGCGGCAATAGCGGTCTTTACCTGCAGGGACGCTATGAAGTGCAGATGCTCGATTCGTTCGGTCTCAAGGGCGAAAACAACGAGTGCGGCGGTATTTACACGGTGAAGGCGCCCGATGTGAACATGTGCCTGCCGCCACTCACCTGGCAGACCTACGACATTGACTTCAAGGCGGCGAAGTACGACGCGGATGGCAAGCTGAGCGAAAACCCCCGAATCACCGTCGTGCACAACGGCGTCCTCGTTCATGACGACGTCGAATTGCCCAACGACGTCAGCACCCGGGCGGCCCCCGTGAAGGCCGGACCCGAAAAGGGACCTGTCTATTTGCAAGATCATGGGAACCCCGTGCGATACCGCAATATCTGGGTGGTGGAGACGGAATAGCCGGCTTGGCCGCTGCAGAAAGGCCCGTTGCGGGAAACCGAGGGGGTGAGAACCCTCATTTTCGGGCCGCGGCACTTGGGTTGGCGGGAATCTAAGGGCGTAGTATTCTCAATTCGCCCCGAAGGTTATGTAAGCCTTCGCTGTTGTCCGCCACCTGCGAGGAAGAATGAGTACGACGGTTGTCCTGATCATTGCGGCGATGCTGCTGCTCAACGGCATCTTCGCCGCCTATGAAATTGCGCTAGCTTCGGTGAGGGTTGGCCGGCTGCAAATGCTGGCGGAGCAAAAGCGGCGCGGGGCAACGATCGCCCTCAAGATGAAAGGGCGAATGGAGGCCAGCCTCGCGGTGGTGCAGCTTGGCATCACCTTGGTGGGGGCCATCGCGGCGGCCACGGGCGGCGCCAGCGCCGATGAATCACTCGCCCCGATGTTGCAGGCCCAACTCGGCCGCTGGAATCTGCCGCCCCACTGGGCGAGCGCGCTGGCGCTCGTTTGTGTGGTGATTCCCCTCTCGGCCGCCACGATCATCATCGGCGAGCTGATTCCAAAGGTGCTCGCCATCAAATACAGCGAGCGCGTCTGTTTACTCATGAGCCCAGTGATGTGGGTTCTGGCAATGATCTTCTACCCGGTGATCTGGGTGTTCGAGAAGACAACGACCTTGTTCGTTTCGCTGGTCAGCCGCATCCTGCCGAACGACCCCTCCGACGATCTGCTCACTGGTTTGCACGAACTGCGAGCCCAAGTGAGCCTGCTGCGAGCCAGCAAAGTGATTGGCTTGCAGGAAGAGCACATCATGATCCAGGCCAGCCGACTCTCATCGGTTCGCGTTAGCGACATCATGATGCCGGAAGATGACATCGTGATGGTCGTGGCCGACGCCCCGCTGAGCGAAAACCTGGTTGTCGCCCACATGGACTTGCACACGCGGTTTCCGGTAACGACGCGCCGCGGCGACCATCAGGCGATTATCGGCTATGTCACTTTCAAGGACATGGTCCTGCTGGCCAAAACGCACCCCGGCAATCCGGTGATCCGCGAAATCATCCGCCAGATTATCAGTCTGCCGGCCGACATGACGCTCAGCGAAGCGCTGCGGCGGATGATTGCCGAGCATCATCACCTGGCGTTGGTGCGCGGACAAGACGGCACCGTGGTCGGCATGATCACGCAGGAAGACATCTTCGAAGAACTTGTCGGCGACATTCAGGATGAATTCGACCGCCTGCCGCGACACATCAACCCGCTCGGCAATCAGTTCGTGGTTGGCGGTGGCGTGATGCTCGGCCAACTGCGGTCGGCGCTGAAGCGTCCAGACCTGGGCGCCACCCAGGCCGACTCCACGACGCTCAACGAGTGGATCAACAACGATCGCGAAGAGCCCGTCAAGGGCGGCGACATGTTGACGATCGACGGGGTGTGGATGCAGATCCGCAAAGTCCGCCGCAAGCGAGTCACCGAGGCGCTGCTCGATCCGGCCGGCAATCCTTACCTGATGCAGAAGTGACTCTCGACGGAATGCCAACATGCACCCTTTCCATCGGTACACGTTCGCCATTCCGCCGGAAGCCATCGATCGCAATGGGCATGTGAACAACGTCGAGTTCGTCCGCTGGATGCAAGATGCCGCGGTCGACCACGCTCAGGCGGTCGGGTGCACTGCCGCCACCAAGGCGGCGGGCTGCACCTGGGTCGTGCGCAGTCACGCGATCGACTATCTGCGCCCCGCCTTTGCCGGCGAGCCCATCGAGGCACGAACCTGGATCGCCGACTACCGCCGCGCGTTCTCGACCCGTAAGTACGAGTTTCACCGATTGACCGATAGCGTGCTGCTCGCCCGCGGCGAAACCAACTGGGTGTACGTCGACGCGACAACCGGCCGGCCGAAGAGCATCCCCGCCCAGATTCAGGCGCTGTTCGTCGTTGCCGATTCAAGCAAGGCGGACTAGCAAGTCTGGAACGCCGTTTGCGATCCTGGCGAGTGGTACCAGTCCACTGCCAGCGGAAGGATCGCTCATGTTTGGCTTCTATTCCAGCCGTCTTGGCTGCCTCGGGTCGATTGCCGTTTCCCTTGTGGGCACCGCGCTGCTGTTTTTGCTCATGCGCGGCTGCTCTGCTTAGTCGAGCTTATGCTCCCGCAGGTCCGCGATCACCGGCAGGCGAAGCGCTTTGTCGTCGGCAGGGATGAAATAAGGGATTTGCATCGACTGCAGGCGATAGCTGATCAGATTGAACATCGCCTTGCGAACTTCCTCATCGTTCACCACGCCGGAGTGAATGTGATGCGGATTGCCCATCGACATCGTCTTCTTGAAGATCGACTTCCCGCCGCTGACCATCTCGGCGTCCAGCTTGGCGATAGTTTCCTTCACGACTTGCCCCGTCGGCCGGCCGCGAATGCTGAAGCGGTCGCGTTCTACGACCATCAGATCTTCGCCCGTTTCCTCGGAGTACTTCACCGTCAGAACCACCGGCGCGCCTGCGGCGACCTTGAGCCCACCCGCCTCGAGTCGCTTGGTGATAGTGTCGGTTAGTTCTTTAAGCACCTCGCTCCCCTGCACGAACTTGGTCGCCCCGACTTCTACCTTCAGGTGAACGGTGTCGCCCGGTTTGAGCAGGGTTTCAGTTCCGGACTTCAGCTTCTCGGCGGAATCGGCGATGGCCTGCCGGGGAATTTCGAGCGACACCAGATTGCGGCTCTCGAAATTGCCGTTGGTGACCAGCAGATGCTCATCGTCGAGAAAGCGGTGCGGATAGTGATGGGACGGATGAGGGTGGATGATGAACGCCAGGGCGCCCAGCTTGCGATCGAAGTAGTACTTGCCGTGCAGCAGCAGCCCTTGTCCGTCGGGGGCCCATTCGATGCCGCCTGGTTTGTAGTAGCCGGCGCCGATGGTCAGTTTCAAATCGTGCTGTTCGACGATTTTGCCGTCCGCCCCCCATATGATGAGGTGGTGGGCCGCCTCCTTGCCGGTCACAATCGCCGCAAGTTCGTTGCCGTCGGGGGCGAAGGCCAGGGCTGCGACCGATCCCACGGAGGTGACGCCCGTTTCCGGCGGCGGCTTCCGCATCTCGGCGACTTGTTGCTTCTTCGCGACGTCGAAGACCAGCAATTTGCCCTTCATGGCGGCGGCCATATAGGCGCCATTGCCAGTGAAGGCGACTTGCCGCTCGCTCGCTCGCTCCGTGGGAAACTCACGGAGCAACTTGCCATCGCTCATCCGCCACAGGCACAACTTGCCGCCTCCCGACGAGCGACTCTGCACCACCGCCGCCAGGTGATTGTGGGAGGTGAACTGCATGTGAAACACATTCTGAAAGTCGCCCGGCTCGTACTCGAGCTTCTGCACCCGCTGGCCGGTCGTAGTGTCGATCACCTCGATGAAGTTGTGATACTTCTCCTTGTTTGTCTGGGCGAAGTACTGGCCGCTCGGGCTGAGCGCGTACTTGGTGCTCGTTTCGTCGCTGTATGCATCGATCTTGCCCACTTCTTTCGCGCTCGAAGCGTCGAACACGATCTTTCCGATGGCAACCATTGGGCTGGGAGACGGGGCGAAGACAAGTTCATCGTCCCGATCGACGATCGGCGTGAGGACCTTAATGCCGGCGGCGTCGGCGGTTTCGTCCGCCTTGTTGCCCCAAGCGGGACGCTTGGTGCTGGACTCGTTAGCCGAGGGATTTGAGCCCGAAGAACCGTTGCCGGTCGTGGCCGGCGGGGGCGGTGGAATTTTGGCCCTCGGCTGGGCTGATGATTCAGCTCCGGCGAAGAGGATCGCTGCGAGTGAGAGCCCCAGCATCAAGTAACGAAAGCACGAACGCATGGCAGAATCTCCCCAGGGACAGTAGGGATGAAGTGATGAGAAAAGCGGCTGCCCGACTGCGGCTTACTTTAGCCTCCTATGGGGGCCAAATAAAGCATTTTTAGGGGAGGGTATGGTGCTTTCTAGTTGTGGGGCGTCTTCGAGCGGCCCTATCATGAAAGTGGTCAGTCACCACCCGTATGGCATGGAGGTGGACGATGACGGAATCCACAGGGCGAATTTTCGCCGCGTGTGTTGGCGGGGAGTTGTTGTTGCGATTCGTCGGGCGGGCATCCGCGCACCACTGCCCTGCCCTGCGAAAGTATGCCGAAGACTGTCTTTCGGCGGGCGCCAAGAACGTCCTTGTCTACTTAGGCGAGTGCTCTCATCTGGATAGCACTTGCGTCGGTACGCTGGTTTTCCTGGCGAAGCGGCCGGAACTGAAGCCGGCCAAAATCCAGCTTCGCACCTTGTCGCCGGAGTGCCAGCGCATCCTGAAACAAATGGCCGTGTTGCCGCTCTTTCAACTCGTCGAAGGCGAAACTGAGTCGCCGTCAGCCGACTGGCAAGAATTGGTGGGCGAAGGCGGCGACAGCGAGCACTGGGCGTTCAAGCAGAATGTGGTCGATGCCCACGAGCATCTCGCGGCGGTTCCCAGCCCACTTTCCGAGCGCTTCAAGGACATCGCCGAAAGCTGCCGGCGAGAACTTGCAGTTGCCCGCTCGAACGGACCACGTTCCTCCTAGGTGTTCATAGCTGAGGCAGTCTGGAGCGGGCTAGTAAGTTGGGCAGGCCGGGACCTAAGCCAACCTTGGCGGTTTCGCCGGCCTATGCTACAAGGGGGCTTGGATTCGCTCTCTCGTCTGCCTCTACCCGCCGGCCCACGCGCCGGATGGCATTCGATTCGGGCCACGGATCGGCTTTGCTCGCAGTGTCGCCAACGGATTGGCCATGAATAACTTTTTCCGGGTCGTTCGCATTGCCCTGCGACGCCGTTTCACGTTCGCCGCCGCGATTCTTTGCTCGCTCTGCGTGGCCCTGCTCTGGGGCGCGAATCTGGGCCTGGTGAAGCCGATCGTCGAGATTGTCTTCAGCGGCAAATCGCCCCATGCCTGGGTGAATAGCCAGGTTGACACGGCTGAGAAGAATATCGCGGCGTTTGAGGCCGAAATCGCCGAGCACGAAGCGGCTCTCGCCGATCTCGAGGAGTCCGCCGATCCAAGCGAACATCAGGGGGCGATCGACAGCCTGCGAATTCGCCTGGATGCGGAACGGGAGGCGCTAACGGCTGCGCGCTACTACCGCCCGCTGGTATTGAAGTACCTGCCCAACAACTCCTTTCAGGCGCTCGCGATCGCAGTCGGTCTGCTGATGGTCGCAACCGTCGTGAAAGATGGTTTTCTGATCAGCAACATGCTGCTGGTGGAGAAACTGTCGCAGACGGCGCTCTTCGATTTGCGAAAGGAACTCTTTCGGCGAACCCTGCGCTTGGAACTGGCGCGATTTGGGGACGACCGCACCAGCAACATCCTGTCGCGGTTCACCAACGATGCGAACTATGTGTATGCGGGAATGAGCGTCTTGCTCGGCAAGGTTGTGCTCGAGCCCCTCAAGATGCTCGCCTGCCTGATTGGCGCCGCCTTTATCTGTTGGCGATTGTTGGCGGTGTCGCTCATCTTCGCTCCGATTGCCGTGTTTGTCGTCGGCCGGTTGACGCGATCGCTCAAGCGGGCCAACCGCCGGGCAATGGAGGAGATGTCGCAGCTCTATAACGTCATTTCGGAGAGCTTCGGCGGCATCCAGGCCGTGAAGGCCTTTGGGATGGAGCGATTCGAGCGGCGGCGGTTCCACCTGGGCAGCAAGAGCTACTTCTTCAAGTCGCTGCGGATTGTGCTCTATAACGCGCTCGCCCGTTCCAGCTCGGAAGTGCTTGGCATGGCGATCATTTGTATGGCGATCATGGCGGGTGGCTACCTGGTGCTGAACCAGCAGACCCACTTGTTCGGCATCCGGATCATGGACCGCCCGCTGAGCCTTGGCTCGCTGATGGCGTTTTATGCCCTGTTGGCGGGTGTGAGCGATCCGGCTCGGAAGCTTTCCGAGGTGATCAACTACATTCAGAAGGCTGCCGCCGCCGCGGATCGGATCTATGAGATGATGGACCGCGAGCCGCAGATCGTCGATCCCGCTCAGCCGAAGGTCCTGACGACAGAAACACCCGATATCGTGTTCGAGCGGGTTTCGTTCAGCTACCGGCCCAACGCACCGATCTTACGCGAAGTTGATTTGCGTATTCCATTCGGCGAGACCGTGGCCATCGTCGGTCCAAACGGCTGTGGTAAGAGCACACTCGTCAACCTGCTGCCGCGGTTCTATGACCCAACGTCAGGAACCGTGCGATTGGGCGGGGTTGATGTTCGCGACCTGCGTTTGCAGGACCTCCGGCAGCGTTTCGGGCTCGTCGCCCAGCAGCCGATGCTGTTCGACGACACAGTATTCGCGAACATCCGTTACGGCTCGCCCCACGCAACCGACGAAGCGGTGATCGAGGCCGCCACCAAGGCGCACGCCCACAAGTTCATCCTCGAAAAGCTTGAGCATGGATATCAGACCTTGGTCGGGGAACGCGGCGGCAAGCTTTCCGGCGGCCAGCGGCAGCGGATTCTGATCGCCCGGGCCATTCTGCGCGATCCGAAGGTCTTGATTCTGGACGAGGCCACGAGCCAGATCGATCTGGAGAGTGAGCAGCTCATTCACAAGGTGCTCGAGCAGTTCGTCCGCGGACGGACGACGCTGATGATCACCCATCGCCTCTCGTCGCTGGCGCTGGCCGATCGGATCGTTGTTATGGACCAAGGGCGGATCGTGGATGTCGGCACGCAGGACGAACTGAGCCGGCGTTGCGAGCTCTTCGCCCGGCTCTGCCAAATCGGCTTGCGGCAGACCGCCTGACCGGGCTCTTCGAGGGACATCATTCGCGAGGAAGTCTGAGACGGCGTCTCACTTGTCTGAATTGGCACGCTGCTTGCATTAAGGGCGTTTCGAACGGTCAGCAATGACAGTTCGACCATCCGTTCAGAGAGGCTTGCGGGGCCGGATCAGAGAAGCGGCTTAGTTTTGGGGCCGGTTAGGAAGAGGCAAGAAGGCCGCCGCCAAGCGACGATTTGCGGCTGAGGCGATGAAAATCGCCCGGACCGATGAAGAGGAACGAACGGAGAAGAACGGCTGGGAATGCTCGCCATTCCCATCTTCGCAGTGCAGGCGAGCTGAACTTGGGACAGCAGGTTCAGCTCGCCTGTTGCATTTTAGATCAGCAAAAATGCAACACATGTATCATTTTGCAGCACCTGGGTTGGGGCGGTTTTCCTCGTAACTAGCTCCTCTCTCGCCTGGGTGACAAAAATTCAGAAATATTTTGCTCTGTCGTTTGCGAACATAGGGCAGTTAGTCTCGCCGCCTCAGGAGTGGCGCGGACAAGCCCCCCGACTGGCGAATTTGTTCTTGCAACTTGCAAGCTGCAAAGAGTTTGCATTCGCCAAAACCAGTAATACAATGCGGCGAGCCAGCGGACTGTGCTCGCATGCGCCGAAAATCGCAGAAAAGTTGTCCGGCGCGAGTACTTTACGACGCGCCTCGCGTTTAGGTAGTCGACGAAGGGTATCAAGCCAACTGCATCGGTTGGCAGGAGCAAGGGATTTCATGGCCCGGGTCATACGCATGCGAGAACTTCTCTTGAGCATTCGAATCGTGGCGACGCTGGCAGTGCTGGTAGGCGCTGCACTCGTTCCTGCTGTCGGCGCCGCACAGTCGGCCGACAAGTCGGCAGGCAATGATTATGGCCTGCCGCAGGTCCGCATGATCAATGAGCAGATCCGTCAGGTCTGGGCTGACAACAACCTGAAGCCCTCGGCCCCGGCGACGGATGCCGAGTGGTGCCGCCGGGTTTATCTCGACGTGCTGGGCCGCATCCCCTCGGTGCAGGAACTCCGCGAGTTCCTCGGCACGCGCGATTCGGACAAGAAGTCGAAGCTCGTCACCAAGCTGCTGCATAGCGAAGAGCATACGGAAGATTACGCTCGCAATTTCACCTCGATCTGGACCAACATCCTGATCGGTCGCAGCGGCGGTCTGGAGCAGAATACGCTCATCAGCCGTCCCGGCATGCAAAAGTATTTGCGTGATTCGTTCGCCCGCAACAAACCGTATGACCGCATGGTCTACGAATTGGTTACGGCCACTGGCAATACGGTGCCCGGCGCCGAGGGTTTCAACGGCGCGGCGAACTTCCTCGTCATGAAATTGGACGAGAACGCGGCACAAGCGACCGCGATGACCTCGAAGATTTTCCTGGGGCTGCAAATCCAGTGCACCCAGTGCCACAACCACCCGTTCAACGAGTGGAAGCAGCAGAAGTTCTGGGAATTCAATGCTTTCTTCCGGCAGACGAAGGCGGTGCGGAATTTTGTTCCGGGGACGCGCGACGTGCAGTCGGTCCAGCTCGTGAACCAGGACTTTGCGGGTGAAGGCTCGGGCGCCGATCCGTCCGAGGCGATTCTCTACTACGAGCTGCGAAACGGCCTGCTGCAAAGCGCCTTTCCGGTGTTCGTCGATGGGACCGAGATCAGCAAGAGCGGCTATTTGGATGACTCCGATCGCCGGACCGAACTGGGCAAGCTGGTTACCAAGTCGTCGTACATGGACAAGACGATGGTCAATCGGATGTGGGCCCACTTCCTCGGCTATGGCTTCACGAAGCCGATCGACGACCTGGGACCGCACAATCCGGCATCGCACCCCGCATTGCTCGACTACCTCGGCGAGGAGTTTCGCAAGAACAGCTTCGACATCAAAGAACTGATCCGCTGGATCACGCTCAGCGAAGCCTATTCGCTCTCGAGCAAGATCACCTCGGGCAACAAGGCGGATGATCCGCTGCTGGGTGAGACTCCCAAGTTCACGCACTTCTACCTGCGGCAAATGAGCGCCGAGCAGTTGTACGAATCGCTGCTGGTCGCGACGCAGGCTCACAAGACGCGTGGCTCGTACGAAGATCAGGAGAAGGTCAAGGCGGAGTGGCTCCAGCAGTTCACCATCGCCTTTGGTACGGACGAAGGTGACGAGGCCACCACGTTCAATGGCACGATTCCGCAGGCCCTGATGATGTTCAATGGCGACCTCATCAAGCAGGCCACCAGCATCGAGCCGGGCAGCTTCCTCACCACGGTTGCGGCCAGCAAGCTGCGGCCGGCACAGAAGATCGAATACCTGTTCCAGGCAGCGGTCAGCCGAAGCCCGAACAATGCCGAACTGGACATTGCGAACAAGTTGCTCGTCGCTCGCAAGGGCGATGCGGCAGCGGCCCTCCAGGACATGTTCTGGGCCGTGCTGAACAGCAACGAGTTCATCATGCAACACTGATCGGCAGCATCTCGATTCAGCAGCCTCTCGACCTGTGGGAAGAGGGGCGACACCAACAACACATCCTTTTAACGCACCACGGTTACACTCAACAGGCGGCAATGGTGCTGCCAAGAAGCCAAGGAGAAGCCCGAATGTTTGGTCAGACCCCTGCTGGCATGACGCGGCGGCACTTCATGAATCACATGGTCGGGGCGTCGGCGATGACGATCCCCGCGCTGACGCTCGGGCATAGCCTGCAGACTCACGCTGCAGAGCTGAAGAAGAATCACAAGTCGGCCATCATGCTGTGGATGAGCGGTGGTCCGAGCACGATGGACATCTGGGACCTGAAGCCAGGCGCTCCGACCGGCGGTCCGTTCCGTCCGATCAGCACCGCGGGCGATGTGCAGATTTGCGAGCACATGCCAATGACGGCGAAGGTGATGGACAAGCTGTCGATCATCCGCTCGATGAGCACCCGCGAAGCCGACCACGATCGCGGCCGCTACTACATGCACACCGGCTACGTGCCGAACCCGAACATCGAGTACCCGAGCTACGGCGCCGTCATTGCCCACGAGACGATCGACCAGCGTCCGAATCTCGAGATTCCGCCGTTCGTCTCGGTCGGCGGTGGTAGCGAGGGCCCTGGCTTCCTCGGCATGGCCTGGGCTCCCTTTGTCGTGAATAGCAACGGTCAGGTTCGCAACCTCGACATGAAGATGGACCAGGCCCGGCTGACGCAGCGGATGGCGGCCCTCGACCTGATCGAGAAGGGCTTCATCAGCCAGAACCGCGGTGCGGCCTCGAAGGACCACATGGACATCCTCAAGAAGACGCTCAACCTGATGACGAGCGAGCAGATGGAGGCGTTCAAGGTCACCAAGGAGCCGAAGGAAGTTCAGGACCGCTACGGCAACGACGGCTTCGGCCGCGGCTGCCTCATGGCCCGGCGGTTGGTCGAAGCAGGTGTGCCGTTCGTCGAAGTCGACTTCGGCGGTTGGGACAACCACGCCAACATCTTCCCGACGTTGGCCGACCAGAAGCTTCCGATCATGGACAAGGCGATCAGCGCCCTGGTCGAAGACCTCGATCAGCGTGGCCTGCTCCAGGACACGGCGATCATTTGGATGGGCGAGTTCAGCCGCACGCCGCGCATCAACGGCAATGCTGGCCGCGATCACTGGGCCCGCTCGTGGAGCGTGGTCGTCGGTGGCGCCGGCATGAAGGGTGGCATCGCGGTCGGTGAGACCAACTCGGACGGCACCAGCGTCGAGACCGAGCCCTACACCTCGCAGGACGTCATGGCCAGCGTGTGCAAGGCTCTGGGCATCTCGCTCGAGACCACCTTCACGAGCAAGAACGGCCGACCGATGAAGATCGCCAACGGCGGTAAGGTCATCAAGGAACTGTTCGCCTAAGCGACGATTCTGCCAGAATCGAACTTTGAAAACGGCTGGAAGGTTATCTTCCAGCCGTTTTTGTGCGCTCCGGGCCAGATTGTGCGGGCCGGTTTCCGATGGCTGAACGGGGCGGCTCCGCCTAAAATGGTTGTGCCGCCTGAGATGGTTGTGCCGCCTGAGATGGTTGCGACCGATCTTTTCTTAACCTGCAACCCTATTTGGATTTAGCCATCGAGGGCAATTGGCTGAGTACATCCCACTTGGCCGCGCGTTTAAGTTGTTGGGAACATGAAGCAGGCCCAGGTTCCAGATGCCGCTACCGGGTTCGACCCCGTGCGCCTGATAAACCAATATCAGGCGGGTGTCTGGCGTTATCTGCGTGCCATCGGCTGCAGCCCCAGTCAGGCCGACGACCTGACGCAGGAAACCTTCCTGGCCGTGCTGCAGCGACCGTTCCAGGACGTCAACCCGTCCGCGACGGCTGGCTATCTGCGGAAAGTGGCGCTGAACGCGCTGATTTCGCAGAAGCGGCGGGCAGGTAAGGTGACGGCGGTCGAGGATGTCGAGCAGCTCGATCGGACCTGGACAGCCTGGGCAGGGGACGACAACGGCGAAGCCGTGCTCGAGGCCCTGAAGGACTGCATGCAGCACTTGGGGGAGCGGGCGCGCCTTGCTTTGGAGATGCGGTTTCGGGAGCGGAACTCCCGGGCCGAGATCGCCGAGGCTTTGGAAATTAGCGAACACGGAGCAAAGAACCTGATGCAGCGTGCCAAGCAGCAACTGCGAACCTGCATCGAGACCAAACTCAAATGAAACCCGATCGCGACGACCCCATCATCGATGCCGGCTTGGAGGAGCTGCTCGGCGGCCGAACGCCTCCCGATCTCACCGCGCGCATCATGCAGGCGTGGGCGATGCAGCGAAGCGATTCGCCCGGCTGGCAGGACGCTCCGCCGCCGGCGATTCTGCTGGGCGTAACTCCGCCACCGTTTGAACCGATCGCTCCGCCGGTTCAAGGCAGCGGTTCGACGTTCGACGAAGCGGCGCCACCTCGATCCGAGGAAACCTTCGTTCGCCTGAGTTCCGCGCGGACTCTCGTCCGTAAGCGACACTCGACCTGGGCCGCAGTGGGCGCCAGCGCCGCCCTGTTGCTCGTCGCGCTCACCGTTGGCGGCGGCGTTTACGTGGCGCTGCGGGGCAATGGCGAGCAGCCGATTGCCAACGCGCCGGCTTCTCCTTCGGAATCGGAAAAGCCGCAGGACACCGCGATTGCTTCTTCGACCGATCCTTCCCCGCCCAAGGCTCCGGAACGGGCAAGCGACGAGCCGGCCAGCCGGCCCGACCGCGTTGCTCCGCCCGCCGTTGCCTCGTCGCAGCCGCGGCCTCGTCCAGAACGTCCACAGGTGGTGGAGCAAGGTCCCGCCAAGACTCCGGAACGTCTCAACTTCGACGAACCGAGCTACGCCTCGGCGTCGAGCGACAAGCAAATCATCGAGTTCATCAACACCTCCCTTGCCGCGACCTGGAAAGAGAACCAGGTCAAGCCAGCCCAACGGGCCACCGACGCCGAGTGGTGCCGCCGGGTCTATTTGCGGGTCGTGGGGCGGATTCCGACGCTGGAAGAGGCCCGCAGTTTCCTCGAGAGCAAATCGCCCGACAAACGGGAGAAGCTGGTCACCGAGCTCCTGTCGAGCCAGGAGTATCGCGACCAATACGCCCGCCACTGGTCGACGATCTGGACCAATCTGTTGATCGGCCGCACGGGTGGGAGCGAGGGACTGGCCAGCCGCGACGGTCTGCAGGACTACCTGGCGGACTCGCTCGAAAAGAACAAGCCGTATCACCAGATCGTCTATGAGCTGCTCACGGCGACCGGCTCCAACAAGCCCGGCTCACCGGACTACAACGGCGCCGTCAACTTCCTGCTCGCGGGCATGAAGGACGACGCGGCGCTGGCCACCAGCCGGACCACACGGGTCTTCCTTGGGCAGCAGGTCCAGTGCGCCCAGTGCCACCAGCATCCGTCCGCCGATTGGTCGCAGGGGCATTTCTGGGCGCTCAACTCGTTTTTCCGGCAGATGAAGCCGGTGAAGGGCGAGGAGGCGGTTCGCCTGGTCAACACCGACTTCGTGAGCGCTTCCGGCGACATTCACGAAGCGCAGGTCTACTACCAGCTCCCCAGCGGCGAGCTGAAGGCGGCATTTCCCAAGCTGCCCGACGGCACCGAGATCTCGCCGGACGGTCGAATTGCCGAAGTGAATCGCCGCGAGGAACTGGCTCGCTGGGTCGTCAAATCGGACCAGTTGCCCAAGGCGTATGTGAACCGCATCTGGTCCCACTTCTTCGGCTACGGGTTTA
>JAEZAS010000163.1 GCA_023430365.1 Planctomycetota bacterium | reverse complement strand
AAGACAAACAGCGCGAAACGCTTCAGCCAGATCGGGCTGCTCCCTCGCTGCCCGTACCACAGCACCGACATGCCGAGCATCGAGAGGGTGAACGTCAGGAACACGTTGATCGAGTAAAGGACGACGAGCATCGATACGCTGCCATGCGCGCCCCAGAGAGCGAGAATGGCGGCGCCGCCGATCAGCATGATGCCGTTGTGCGACGCCAGGCGTTCCGAAAGGCTGCCGAACCAGTGAGGCACCCACGAGTCGTGGGCCATATTGGCCAAACACTTCGGCCCACCGATGAAACCCGCCTGGGCGGCCACGATCAGCAGCGCGCTTTCCGAAAGTATGGTGATCCACAAGAACGGTTGGCCGAGCACGGCCGGCAGCCCGAGCTCGGTGACGAACTGCAGCGTCAGCCGCTGGTTCATCGTCTGCTCGCCGTGGCTCGGCTCGAGCTTGAGCAGCAGGTAGGCGACCATCAGCCCGCCCGCCGTGATCGCGAGCGAAATGGCCATGTAGATCATGGTGCGCTTGGCGGTCGCCACGCGCGGTTCACGCATCACCGGCATGCTGTTGGAAACGGCCTCGATACCGGTGTAGGTGCCTGCGCCGAGCGAATAGGCCTTCAAAAACAGCCCTAGCATCCAGAGCCAGCCATACTGGCTGATATCGAGTTGGGCACTGGTGTTGATTTCGACGGCTCGTGCGGGAAGATCGCCGAGGTGCATGCCGATCACGCCGAAAATCAAGATCGCGTGCGTCACCAGGAACGTCAAAAAGATCGGCAGCAGCAGGTTGATCGACTCCTTCACCCCGCGCAGGTTCAGCACCACCAGGCCGACGATCGTCAGCGTTTCGGCAACCACGCGCCATTCACTCTCGCGATGGCCTATGAGGCTGAAGAAAGCGTCACCGGCAGCAGCGATCGAGACGGTGACGGTCAGGACGTAGTCGACTACCAGCGCGCATCCGGAAAGAGCGCCGACCCAACTGCCGAGCATCTTGCTCGCCACCAGGTAGCCGCCGCCGCCGCTGGGAAACGCCTCGATGATGTGCGAGTAGCACTTCGAGATCACAAAGACGGTGAAGATCGTCGCCAGCGCGAGCCCCAGCGCCAGGTAGGTGTGCTCCGCGCCGAGATGCAGGAACGCTTCGGCTGGACCGTAGCACGACGAGGACAAGCCGTCGGCCCCCAGGCCGACCCACGCCAGAAAGGCGATCAGAGAGATGTGCTGATGGACCGACTTGTCGCCGATGTCGAGCGGCTTGCCGACGAGAATGGTTTTGACCGTCTCGGGGATGGTCGGCTGCTCGGCAGGCAGTTCCCTGTCGGGGTCGACCTCCAAGACGTGATCGGGACCTTTTGGTCCCGTGGTGCTACTGGGAGGCTCCTGACCAAGGTCGGCCGCCGTAGCGGTCGATTTGCCGGAAGGGGAAGGCGTCGCGGTGTCCCCGTGGGGACGATTTTCAGTGCTCATAGGGGGACAGTCGCAGCCAAGGCGACTGTCCTAGCATCATAAGCACCGGCTTGATTCGGGCGGAAGTGGGCGCGCCCGGTCGATGCTTAAGTGGAGTCTCCGAAACGCGTTGCCGCTCTAGCGGACCTGCTCCGCCGACTGGATCACCACCGGCGGATTGGGCACGGCGGGGAAGTCTCCCTGAGCCGTCGTCGTCGACTGAGCGATCTGGTCGACGAGTTCCAGACCCTCGAGCACCTGGCCGAAAACGCAGTAGCCGAAGACTTCGCCTTCTTCGGTTTCCTGGTAGTTGAAGCCCTCGTTGTCGGACACGTTGACGAAGAACTGCGACGTGGCGCTGTGCGGCACCTCGGGCGAGCGGGCCATCGCCACCGAGCCGCGCTTGTTCGGCAGGCCGTTGGCCGATTCGTTGTAGATTTCGGCGCGGGTTTCCTTCGGCTGGAGGTCGGCGCCGTAGCCGCCGAAGATGACCATGGCGGGATCGCTATGATGGACGATCGTGCCGTCGTAGAAACCTCGCTCAACGTAGTTGCGGAGGAAGTTGTCGACGGTTTGCGGGGCTTTTTCCGCGAAAAGCTGGATCTTGATGTCGCCAGCCGAAGTGTGCAGCACGACGATCGGATCGACGGCCGGCTTTTTCTGCGGTCGGGTGGGGGCGGAAGCGAGCGTGGCCTCGGTGGCTTCCGGAGTGCCTGAGGTCGTCGTGGCTTCGATGCTGGCGGTCGGCGGCTTTTCCTGATCGCCCCCTCCGCAGCCCACCGCGGCCACTGCCGCCAGGAGCCCGATGAGAGCCAAAACCTTCCCCACGATCGACTGCTTGCTACCGGTCATGCGCTTCGAACCTCCGTGTTCAATCGGCAACTCTACCGTCCAATCGGCCGGCGGAGGAGCGTCCTTGAGCGGCGGTATCATCGGCAAGATGGGCGTTTGATGCAACAGCGTTTCCGGTTCGCCCCGCTCGCAACCTACCCAACTTCACCCGCGGTTTCCCCCTACTCCGCCCCAGGCTTCAGCCTGGGACGAAACCACCCCAAGGCTCCGCCTCGTAGCCCCGCACGATGAGCCGACCTCCCCTACCCCATCGCTATTAGCCGGCTCAGCTGTCCCCACGAC